>CAZAYL010000030.1:0-11059 GCA_964489405.1 uncultured Lachnospiraceae bacterium
CGTTTTGCGTGTCCGCCGTATTCGCAATATGTCCACTAGCACGACACGCAACACGTTACAATTTATCCGCAACGACGATAAAATTAGACACATTCTATATAAATGCCCCCGCTTATATTGCTGGGGATACCTCTCGTGGAGCAAATGGGGCTGTGAACGGCTCATCAATAAAATCGGACGGGACTTTGCTAAATACTGGCACAATTCCCGCACTCTTTGAAGCTGGTGGGTCGGTAAACACCACAGTGTTGAAAGACTTATTAACAATGATAAATTCTTGTAGCACAACCAATGGTACTAACACAACGGACGGAGTAACTTACTATTCCGCAAAAAACTTTGGTGCGTACGACCCAACAGGTAACGCGCAGTCTAGCTGGGACGATAACAGTAAAGGCAATGCGCAAATACTCGTGAAATTATTTGAAACGACTAATAATTCGACGAATACAGATTTAAATAATTTCACATCGCAATACTGGCAAGCCGTGTATCGCTCAATAAATGAGACAAATGATGTTCTAACGCTATATATGGTAAAGCCGTATACTGAGGCGCAATTTAATCCAAGTTCAAAAACAACATATAACAGTGAAGAGTATTACTATGAGGCGAACTACTCGCAGAGTTTTTTGCGGGATAAAACTGTAATACCTATGTACACCAAATTAGCTGAAAGTTTCGGAACGAAAGAGGACGAGAATGCCTCATATGATATCAAATATATAGTAACACCTAGCGCTTTACCAGGTTTGTGGCAAAGTAGTGATTATCAGACGTCATACAACACTAAAAGAGTGTTATACAGTACGAATAGCCGCGGTTCAAGTGGTTACGGGCCTAATTCAACTTACCACAACATAAATAACGGACTGGATGGTCTTGGTACAAAACACTCTAGCTGGAGTTCGAATATAGAATCGGCGTACACTGACAAGCTATGGATACCAAGCGCGTACGAAACACTACACACGGGGTATGGCGCAACTAGCACGAGCACACTGAAAAATACTAGACGCAATTACGACGAGTCGAATTCGGTTGTGTACTTGTCGAATTACAGCACCGCCTCCGCCAACGCAAAGAATTCAAATACAAACGACAATCGCACAGGCTTGTGGGAACTCAACGGTTTTGATAGAGAGGCAACCTCATGGGCGTGGCTGCGTTCTGGCTATACGGGCGGTGAAAGTAGCGCGCGCGTAGTCGACTGGAGTGGTGACTATCTCGGCTATAGTGTCAACTACGGCAGCGGCGTGCGCGTTGCGCTCCATCTAGATTTGACCGCTTTGAAACAACTGCTAAACGCTGAAATTACTTTAGATATTACAACGGACGAAGCAGAGCGGGCACGTATGATATATATACTCGATGAATATGACAATTTAAAACAAACTTTTGTGATATCAAAGACGGCGCTTAAAAAGTTTACCATTAAATGTAACAAGCGGTTTACAATTTTAGTGTACGAAACGTTATACCAAAAAGCCACTATAGCCGGCGAAAGAACTCGAAAGAAAGTTTACGAAGAAGGTGTGTCGGATGATCAAACTATAACTATAACAATCTCGTCTGCGAGTCGGGACGTGAACAACTGGGTAATTGTGTAATTTGAATATCTATCGCAAAGAAAATTGAAAAACGAAGACTTGCTTAAAGTATTTATTAGAAGACACGGATAAATAGACATATTTTGTTGACAAAAAATGTCGAGTTTTGCTTGCAAAACTCGCTTTTTTTGTGTTATAATCAAATATATGTTGAACTATTTGCCATTGTTTCGCATTATTTTCGAGATGTTTAATTAATATTTAATGCAAACGAAAGTCAAATAGTTAAAATAGTTAATTGATAAAAATATAATATAATTGCATTTTTGTTGCAAGTAATTAACATAGTAAGAATATGTAGAAATATAAATTGGAGATAATATATGGGAATTTTTGACTGGATGACAAAAAATACTGAAAGTAACGAAGAATATGCACGTGAGCAATCGCTCAATGATATAGTTACTTGCGAAGATGAAGACGCCAAGAAGCGCAAATTGGCTTTTGAGCGACTCACGCGTGGCGAAAATCCAATAAAAGATGAGCCTCAAAAGTATGTGTCCGCGACGACAAATGAGAGTGCACAAGGCTCCCAAGAAGTTTGTGTGTTTAATATCAAAACAAATCAAGATTTGGACGTCGTTGTCGATTACATCAACCGCGGGGAACCGGTTATTGCCAACCTTTGCAAAGTCCCTAAAAAGGAACAACAACGCGTGCAAGATTTCCTTTCTGGGGTCGTCTTTGCGCTTAATGCGAACATTAGTCTACTCGTGCAAGATATGTTTCTTATTACCCCCGCAGGTGTTGTAATCAATCAACATTGACACAGTTATTGAATGTCTCTTGCGAAAAAGTATTTCAAAATGCTTGACTTAGGACAAAGCATATTGTATACTATATAAGTCGATATATTCGACATGCTGTACGCTAATTGATTTTGTACGTTTTGCGTCAAAATAGTGTTTTTATCTGTGTAATAATAATGATACCCTTTTTATATTCGTTCACTTCGATAGCGTATAAGCATCAATAGGAGATTAGCTCAATTGGTAGAGCGCCGGTCTCCAAAACCGTAGGTTGGGAGTTCGATTCTCTCATCTCCTGCCAAATGCCCCACAATGGGGCGTTTTGTATTGTATGTGCTTTTTATGTAGCACTCGCGTTTGCTACTTATATGCGCGCATTTTATATAATGGGCAGTTATTTAGATGCGATTTTGCAATTAGTTTTTTTTGAGGGATAAAATGAGTAAAATAAAGAATTTGATAAGCGATTATCAGCCGATTGATGAGCAGGAAGAGAAAGACAAGCAGTTGTTGTTGCTTGCGTGTGAAACTTTTGAAGATGTTTTGACCCGCGCAAACGAATTTATGCATTTTACCGCAAGTTGTTTTGTTATTAATGCTGAACACACCAAAGTTTTGTGTGCGTATCACAATATATATGATACGTGGGGTTGGTGTGGGGGACACGCGGACGGCGATGATGATTTGCTTGCTGTTGCACTTCGTGAATGCAATGAAGAAACGGGGGCTGAAAACTTAAAGGTGTTGAACAACAATAACCCTATCTCTATCGAAAATTTGCCCGTTGAATCTCACTACAAGAATGGGAAATATGTGGCATCTCACTTGCATATGAATGTAACATATCTCTTTGAGGCAGATGAGAAACAACCATTGCGAATTGCTCCCGATGAAAATTCGGCAGTACAGTGGATGACATTTGAAGAATTGCTTTGTTGTGCACGTGAACCTGTGATGAAGCGAATTTATAGAAAAATTATCAATCAAATAATCAAATGAAAATTGTCAAAAGACTTTAATAAATTACATTTCATATATTAATTTTGATTTAATATAAAGAGCACATATTTTTTTAGGAAAAATGTGTTTTTTTTGTTGCAATTAACAAATTGATGTCTTAAAAACTTGACAAATATTCATAAAATATATTACAATAAATTATAATAATTATAATAAAGTATTATTATAAAGAATAACATAAGGAGGGAAGTGCAAATGGAGATGATTTGGGTGTGGCTTGCAGTTGTTGCTGTTAGTTTGATTGTAGAATTTGTGAGTTGGGACCTGACTTCAATTTGGTTCGCAATAAGTGGGCTAATTTCTTTGATTTTGTCGGCAATTGATGGCATTTGTTGGGAAGTTCAGCTTGCGGTGTTTATTGTCATATCGGCGTTATTGTTGATTTTTGTCCGCAAAATTTGTCGTAAATTTTTGCTCAGAAATGCAAATACCAAAACGAATGTTGACGCCTATGTTGGTAAACGTGCGAAACTTTTGAAAGCAATTGGTTCAGATGAAGATTATGGCGAAATTAAGTTTAACGGCGTAATTTGGCAGGCAAAGAGCGAAACTGATGAGCAAATTGAGGCGGGCGCGGAAATTGAGGTTGTTAGAGTAGAAGGCAATAAAATGATTGTAAAATTGGCAAATGCTCAAAATTCTGAAGTTGAACATAACGACGCGCAAGATAAAGAAATTCAGCAGATAGATGAAAGCGCCAATGCTGAAGTTTCGACAGAAAACACTGGGGCAAAGAAAACAACTAAAAAATCAAAAGAAAATCAAGAAGAAAATAAATAATTTGCAAATAAGGAGAAAAATATGAGCGCAATAGGAATTATTTTTATAGTACTCGGCATCATCGCACTAGTAATTTTGTGCGCGAGCGTCAGAGTGATTAGACAATCAACAGCAGTCGTTGTTGAAAGACTTGGTAAATATAACCGCACACTTGAGACGGGTGTGCACTTCATTATCCCATTTTTTGACGTACCGGGTAGACCAATTTCACTAAAGGAAATGGTTGCCGATTTCAAACCTCAACCCGTGATTACTAAGGATAATGTTACAATGCAAATTGACACTGTAGTTTATTTCCAAATCACGGATCCAAAACTTTATACATATGGCGTAGATAGACCAATCAATGCAATTGAGAATTTGACTGCAACAACTTTGCGTAATATTGTTGGCGAACTTGAACTTGATGAAACACTCACAAGTAGGGATACTGTCAATACCAAAATGCGCCAAATCTTGGATGAAGCAACTGATCCGTGGGGAATCAAAATTAATCGTGTTGAATTAAAGAATATTCTTCCACCGCGAGATATTCAGGACGCAATGGAAAAACAAATGCGCGCTGAGCGTGAAAGACGTGAAGCAATTTTGCGTGCTGAGGGCGAAAAACGTTCTAGCATTCTTGTTGCAGAAGGGGAGAAGCAAAGTAAGATTTTGAAAGCAGAAGCAGACAAGCAAGCGGAGATTTTGCGTGCCGAAGCGGACAAAGAAGCAGAAATTTTGCGTGCCGAAGCACAAAAAATTGCCTACATCAACGAAGCGCAAGGGCAAGCGGAAGCAATCGAACTTATCACAAAAGCAAACCCTGACGGTGCATATGTTACATTGCAGGGCTTTGAAGCACTCAAAGTGCTTGCTAATGGTAATGCAACAAAAATTATTGTTCCAAGCGAAATACAAAATGTTGCGGGACTTTTAACAAGCGTTACTGAAACAATTACAAATATGCCAAATGGGGATAAAGTTGGAGCTCCCAAAGTAGAAGATAAGGTTAAGAAAGTAGCAAAAACTAATAAATAATGAATAATTAAAAAAGAGTTGCATTTTCGGCAACTCTTTTGAAAGGAAAGAAAATGTTAAAATTATATAATACCGCAAGCAAGCAAAAGGAAGTGTTCAAACCTATTCATCAAAATGAGGTAACGATGTATTCTTGTGGAATGACTGTCTATTCACACCCACATTTAGGGCACCTAAAAGCGTATCTTATGAGCGATATCTTAGCGCGCTATCTCCGCGACCTTGGTTATCGCGTCAAGCACGTAATGAATGTTACTGACGTTGGACACAACCTTGACGATGCCGATGATGCCGACGACAAAATGGAAGTCCGCGCACGACAGGAAAACTTGACGCCGTGGGATATTGCTAGAAAATATGAAAAAGAATTTTTTGCAAATCTTGCCGAAATGAATATTATACGCCCCACGATTATAGCTCGCGCCACTGAAAATGTGCCGTATATGATTGATTTAATCAAAAAATTAGAAGAAAATGGCTATGTTTATAAAACAAGCGTTGGTTTACAATTTGACACTGCTAAATTTCCCAAATACGCTGAGTTTGCACGTTTGGATCTAGAAAACCAACAAGCGGGGGCGCGCGTTGAAGTTGATGACGAACGCCACAACCCGTGGGATTTTGCACTTTGGATTTTGAACAAGCCTAACCACATTATGAAATGGGACAGTCCATGGGGTGTTGGCTACCCAGGTTGGCACATCGAATGTAGTGCGATGTGCTTGCATTATTTAGGAGAACAAGTCGACATCCATACTGGGGGAATCGAACATATCAAAATTCATCATACGAACGAAATAGCACAAAGTGAAGGCGCGACAGGTAAAAAGTTTGTTAATTATTGGCTTCATAGTGGGCATCTTATGGCAGATGGCACTAAAATGAGTAAATCACTTGGAAATGGCTATACTTTTACTGACTTAAAAGAACGCGGTTACCATCCGCTCGCGCATAGATATATGCTCTTGAAAGGGGACTACAAAAAATCATTTAATTTCACGTGGGAGAATATTCACAATGCGCAAATTGAACTCGTCAAGATTTGGCGCGCAGTTAGTGAAATTGCAAATTGTGTGGGTGGGAAAATTCTTGATAAATATTTGACAAAATTTCGCGACGCTCTCGACGATGATTTAAATACATCTCTTGCAATTACTGAATTATGGAATTTACTAAATAGCAAGGAAGAGCCAGCCGACAAACTTGCAACTCTCGAAAAATTTGACAAAGTGCTTGGATTAGATTTAGAAAATGCCGATTATCGTCTAAATGAACTTGAAGATTATCAGGGGTTCAGTCAATTAGACAAACAAACCGCGCGCCTACTTTTGATAGAACGCGAACAAGCGCGCAAAAATAAAGACTATGCTAAAGCAGATGAAATTCGCAACAAAATTGATTCAATGGGCTTTGAAGTATTAGATAGCAAAAATGGTTCACAAGTTAGATTTAAAGAATTTGGCAAATTACAGTAAATAAAGGAATAATAAATTATCATTTTATCAAGTTTTGACACAAATACATTGCTATCAATTCATTCACACAGGTTTGTAACCACTATTATCAAATAAAACATTATTATTAAAGTAGTACAAGCGCTACTTTGTGGCATTCATATTCGTTAAAGACATTATGAGTACTACTATGATAAAATAATTCCTTATTAGCTACCGCGGTCAATGAGTATGGGTACCCCATAATGAAGCGGGTTGCCCTTCCGGGAGATTGCTACGTTGTCAAGGTATGGGCGTGTCCATATAAGCAGACGTACCTAATGTATTACATTGTGCGATAAGTAAGCGTATGAGCACAATACTCCATTGACTGCCTCGCAATGACGATAGGTGTGAGTACCTTACCACGAAAATAAGGATTTTATGAAATAATTCTTTATTATAAAAGTGTTACAAGCATTTACTTTGGGTCATTTAGCGTTATTGAAGTAGTACTAGCACCACTATAATAAAATAAATCCTTATTATCAAAGCAGTGCAAGTATTTACCTTGGGTCATTCAGAGCGAAAGAATGTGGTATAATAAATTAGTACACAAATCATAATGACAAAATGACAAAAAAAACAGCAAGTACAAGCACTTACTCTATGTCATTCAAGTTTATTAAGCAAGTATTAGTACCATTATTATCAAATAATTCCTTATTATTAAAGTGGTAGAAGTACTAACTTTGGGTCATTCAGAGCGAGAATCAAACCCGCATTGTAGGGTTTGATGAAGCGTAGGAATCTCGCGAACCGCGTGCCCCGCGTGCGGTATCGCGCCCCCAAGTTTGAAAAGCGCCAGCATTATAAAAAAGATATTTTTGTGACCCCAACATTTATTATACATTCATAAATAAAAACGCACAAGCGCTTTTGCGCTCGTGCGTTTTTATTTAGTAGTATTATTTTTTTGGAAAGCGGTTTTGTAAACTCAAAAATTCTTCTAACGAAGTCGTTGGAGTAGGGCTATCTACGATAAATTCGCCTGATATCCCCGAATATTTGCACTTTATTCTTTCAAGATGTTCAACATTTGGGTTAATTGTTGTGTTATCACAACAACCTTTATTATTCGTCGTGCAATTTTTCTTTAAATTATTTTCTGCAAGTGCGATTTCCGAAAGTTCGGGGTGTGGTATTCGTCTCATTAATGTAAAATACCCGCTTGAAACTGCTAATTTTTCGATATTAGGTGTTTTTGACATATCTATGCCCTGTGCCACACAAGGGGCATATGCGATGACTATACTAGGGCCGTCGTGAGCCATTGCTTCCTTAAATGCTGTAAGCGCTTGATTTGGGTTAGCACCTATGCACACTTTTGCAACATAAACATTGTCATATTGCATAGCAATACCAGCTAAGTCTTTCTTTTGTGTAGTTTTGCCACCTTGAGCAAATTTTGCTACCGCGCCATATGGCGTTGACTTTGACGCTTGCCCACCTGTATTTGAATAAACTTCGGTGTCAAGCACCAAAATGTTGACATTTTTATTGCTTGCTAATACGTGGTCAAGTCCCCCAAATCCAATGTCATAAGCCCATCCGTCGCCACCAATTATCCAGACATTTTTTGGCATAATTGCGTCAAAAATTGATTGTAATTGTTTGATTTTAGCGATAGTATTCCACGCTGTCACATTTATTTCTTTATCACTTAGTTTTAGATATTTTTCATAAAAATTTAAGCGTTCAGAGCAAAGTTTTTGCAAATCAAAGAATATTTTTTTGCATTCATTGAAATCTTTTTCATTCATAACAAAACTTGTGAAAATATCCGAAAATTTTTGGTCATTTGCTGAAAGCTCACACAAAAGAGTGCGCACTTGTTCGTGTCTAATTTCATACGCAGTCCAAATTCCAAGGCCAAATTCCGCATTATCCTCGAAAAGTGAGTTTGCCCACGCAACACCAAGCCCGTCATTAGACTTTGAGTATGGGCAGGAAGGGTACGAACCGCCCCAAATACTTGAACACCCCGTCGCATTAGCAATTAGCATACTTTCGCCACAAATTTGAGTGAGAAGTTTGATATATGCCGTTTGTCCGCAACCAGCACAAGCTCCGCTGAACTCGAGCAAAGGTTGTTCAAATTGAGAACCTTTCAAAGTCATCTTGTTTTGATTAGGTAATTTTTCAATTTTTTCAAATTTAGCATAATTATCAAGTGTATATTCTATAGTTTCTTCCGCATTTTCCATAACAAGTGCCTTATTTTTTGCAGGACAAACGCAAGCACAGTTGCCACAGCCAGTGCAGTCAAGCGGGGAAACAGCCAAACAGAATTTTCCGCGATTTGGTATAATATTGTCCTTACTTTCCGCACCCATATCATCAAAGGTTTCTTTCGCGCGAATGCAGGCGTGCGGACAAACCACCGAACACAAATTGCATTGGATGCAATTTTCTTTGTTCCACCTTGGTAAATCTGTAGCTATTCCGCGCTTCTCATATTGACTTGTAGCAATAGGTATACTTCCATCCATACTAAATTTTGAAACAGGAATTTTTTGCCCTTGCAATTTTGCAATCGGTTGCAAAATTTCTTCGTAAAATGTGTTTGATACTTTTTCTTTTTCAGTGTTTTTTGTCCCTACTAAAGTAGAATAATCAACTTCAATTAAATTTTCTGCTCCAAAATCAATTGCCTGAATATTAGCGTCAACAATATTTTCCCCAAATTTTGAGTATGATTTTTTGATGAAATCCGCCATTTTTTCTTTCGCTTTATCAAAAGGCATAATATTTGTGAGTTTAAAAAATGCGCTTTGCATAATAATATTGATTTTGTTTTTTAGTCCTAGTTTTTTAGCTCCAACCAAAGCGTCAACGATATAAAGTTTTGCATTCTTTTCTTTTAGTGATGACACAAAATAATCTGGTAAAAAATTGTTTAGTTCACTAATTTCAAAAGGACAATTCAGCAAAACGGTTCCATTATTAGCAAGATATTGCAAAACGTCAACTTTTGCAACAAAACTGAAGTTGTGTATCGCAACAAATTCAGCATTATCAATTTGATATGGCGCAGATATTGGCTTACCGCCAAAACGCAAATGACTTACTGTCATACTCCCGCTTTTCTTGGAGTCATATACAAAATATGCTTGTGAGTGTAGGCCCGTAGATCCAATAATTTTTGCACTGTTTTTATTTGCACTAATAGTGCCATCTCCACCGATTCCAAAAAACACGCACTCGCGCATTCCGCCGTCAATTTTAAATGAATAATCAACATTCAATGATAGTTTGGTAACATCATCAACAATACCCACTGTAAAGTGATTTTTAGGGCAATCACTCATCAAATTATCAAAAACAGCCTTTGCCATAGCAGGATTAAATTCAAAGCTCCCAAGCCCATATCTTCCGCCGATGACTTTTATTTTTTGTTCATATTGCATAATTACTGTGCAAACATCAGTGAAAAGTGGCTCACCAATTGCGCCAGCTTCCTTAGTGCGGTCAAGAACTGCAATTCTCTTTACTGTGTTTGGTAATTTACTAATGAAATATTGAGCGTCAAAAGGTCTATACAATCTAACGCACAAAACGCCAACTTTGTAACCCATTTGATTGAGTTGTTTTGCAGTTTGTTCCAAAACTTCCGTTCCGCTACCCATACAAACAGTTACATATTCAGCATCATCAGCGCCATAGTAGTCGAAAATATGATATTCACGTCCCGAAATTTCATATAAGCGCTCAAATTCGTCTTCAACAATTTGTGCAGTGTTGTCATAAAGAGTGTTGCAACGCTCGCGATTAGCAAAATAAACATCTGCACTTTGGCTTGTACCATACATTTTGGGGTCAGAGTTTGAAAGTGCCTTAAGTTTGAATTGATTTATTTTATTAAAATCAATCATTGATTTAATATCCTCGTCAGTCAAAGCTTCGATTTCATTAACCTCATGGCTCGTCCTAAACCCGTCAAAAAAGTGCAAAAATGGCAAACTTGCCCTTAAAGTTGCAGAGTGTGCAACAAGTGTAAAATCTTGCGCCTGTTGTACAGACGCAGAGCAAAGCATAGCAAACCCCGTCGCACGCGTCGCCATAACGTCTGAATGGTCGCCAAAAATACTTAGTGCGTGAGTCGCAAGAGCACGTGCCGATACGTGAATTACGCACGGCAATTGTTCTCCCGCAATCTTGTACATATCTGGAATCATTAGCAAAAGCCCTTGACTTGCCGTAAATGTTGTCGACAATGCACCCCCGCGCAAATTGCCGTGCAACGCCCCCGCAACGCCAGCCTCCGACTGCATTTCATAAACTCGAACTATTTCGCCGAAAATATTTTTTTCGCCAGAGTTTGCCCACGTGTCGCAAAGCTCTGCCATTGTACTAGATGGCGTAATAGGGTAAATAGGAGCGCAGT
>CAZAYL010000031.1:0-4780 GCA_964489405.1 uncultured Lachnospiraceae bacterium
GCGTGATGACCTCCATACTGCCCGAGTGGCGTTCCATCCCGATGAGGTATTCGATGTTCTTCTTCAGGTCGCCGAGGCAGTTTTCGAAACGCTCTGAGGACTCGGTAGGCTTTGTGGAAGCCGCAGGATCAAATATGTCCTCCGTAGTGCGGGGATTGTATTTACCTGCTTTGAACTCGATGATAACTGAGCCGGATTCCAATGACTGACAGGTATGGAACTGTCCCATAGGCACACGGCAGTGAATCACTCCGGAGCGGGGACTCAGACGAAGTCTGGCAGTTTCCTCTCCACTATCGTCATACAGCACCTCTTCAACGCAGCCTCGGATGCAGATTACTTCCTCGCTTGTATCATTATGACGGTGAATCGGGATTACCGTGCCTGGCTCAAGAGCATTGAGCATACGCATACTCTGCTCTTCGGCGGAGTCGCGCAGGTCATAGTGCATCCTTAACCGTTCAGACGCTTTCGCCTTTTCTGTCAAGGCATTGAGAAACGCCTCATCGGAAAGAAGGTACGTATCCATAGTCTAGACGAGTTTTACGACCTCCGGGGCTCCCAATGCAGAGGCTTTTACATACTCAATATGTCCGGCAAGCTTCTCCTCAAACAGCAACGCATATACCCGGAGCTGTTCGGCACCACTTTCCTTCATTATATCTTTCACAGAGCATTCTCCGCCCTTAGATGCAATATAATTCTTTACCTTCTCTCTATCAATCTCTTTGTAGTTCATATTATCCTCTTCTACAAATTGTTATACTTCACTCTTTAGAGACACGATTTCAGGCGTACCCCATTGACTGGCCTTGACCACTACAACATATCCGTCCTGCTCCTCTTCGAACAATATGGAATAAACTCTCAAACGCTCTGCGCCGCTGTTTTCCATAATATCATCCACGTGCACTTCGGCCTTACCCTTCATATACTCCAGAATGGCCTTGCGGTCAATCTCCTTGTAATTCACCTCCTCAATCTGGTTTATATGTTCATCGATACTGACATTTTGAACATCCGGAATCGGATAGTCGATATAGGAATCCAGCCAAACAGTGATGGCTTTCCACCACGATGTGCGGCCAAGATGTGTCCGCACACTATAGCCACTGATCTTGTGCATGAACTCGGTATGATGCTTTGCGTGGTAGTGTAGGAATGCGTAGGTGCCCCATACGAAGAAAACTGCGCTGACTATCACGATGTAGAGCTGGGCATCCATTCCGCATCCTAGAACAACACTCAGAGCCCAAATGCCGGTAATTAGGAGACTCAAGACTATCTCAACTGAAGACGTGATGAAATGGCTGATGCCGACATTCACAAAGGCGTGATGAAGATGCGTCTTGTCTGGGTAAAATGGGCTCTTTTTATGATAAACCCTCATAGTCATAACTCTGAGAGCATCGAATATCGGTACTGACAATACAGCCAATGTAAACGCAATCATATTGATGTTTTTCATACTCGTATAGTAAGGAGTTTGATTCTCCTTACTGAGGAGGCATATTACAAACCATGTAATTAGTGCCCCAAACACCATAGTCCCAGCATCACCGATAAACATCCTTGATTTGGAGCCAAACACATTGTGGATGTAAAATGGAATTATCGCTCCGGCCATAGTAAAGGCAAGAATGGCATTAGGAGCATCCTCCGCCTTAATAAAAGCAACGCCGAACAGAATACAGCAAGTGAAGCATAAGCCACTTGAGAGACCATTAACTCCATCTATCATATTCACCGCATTTATGATTCCAACACCCGCAAAAACAGTTAACGGCACAGCAATCCACCAACTGAACTCCTCTATGCCCCACAAACCTCGGAAAGTGTCGATGCACATCTGACTTGAGAATATAAGGCAAAGGATAGTGCCGATTTCAATAATAAAGCGCGAAGTGGGAGTCAACCCGAGTATGTCATCCATTGCTCCAACGTACAACATTATACTCATCGCTGTAAAGACTGGGAACAAGCATATATGCAAGTCCTCATAACCCAGAAGGTGGCTGTACATAGCTGCCACCATCATCCCGGAAAGAAGCCCAAAATACACCGCCAGCCCTCCCACCACAGGCACTGGCCGCTTCTGTAGCTTGCGCGCGTCAGGATTATCCACCAGACCCTTTTGGAAAGCGATCTTCAGAATCTTGAAATATATCCAATGGACTGCCGCAAGAGCCGATATGGCTCCAATCATGACGGCTACTATCTTTGTCCAGTTCATAATTTACGTGATAAATTTTATAATATTTACTGTTTGAGTGAAACTCTCAAAGTAGCGCACTATTACCGTATATTCGGTAATAATTAATATTGAATTTTAGAGCATTCCTCTTTTCTTTCTCCAGAGCCAGTGCCACAGACTCCAGAATGGTGCGGACAGAATCTCAATCGGTGCCATAGAAACAAATCCGAGGTTTCGTCTAAAATTAGTCAAGTGCCATACAATACGGTTTTGTCGATTACATTTCTTGTTTGGATGATACTTCCCCATATTGCCGCTTTCCAGAATGTCTTTAAGCAGCATTTGCCCAATCTTAACGTTTGGTTCGCAAAGCATCAGGTCTCGACTCATACCGAAAACTTCGTGCATAAGAAACATCACGCCCTGCGTAAAACTCCACATTCCGAAAGACTTGAGAACAATACTCGTTTCCTTGTACAGGGCAAGTCTATCTGCAACGTCAATTGAGCGTAATAACTCATAATAATCCATCAGCTGCCTGAATCCGACACCTTCATACAAGAAATGGTGGTATAGATGAACGAGGAGGAAAACCAGATTAAATCTGTCTGACGGGGCTGAAAAACCGTTAACCGTTTTACAACTATCCCAGTCATACGACTCACACCATTTCTGCAAGCGATGATTATATCTGAAATACCTGAAGAAAGCTGGTGTAGCATGCAGCTCTACCGGAACACCAGCCAACAATTCTCCTTCTGCATGGGCAAAAGTCGCCTTGCACTTAACGCCGCAAAATCGCATATATTCGGAGAGTCTTTCAATGTCTACATCTTTTACCCACACATCAATATCACCAGGTTGTCTTAGTTCCGCCAAATCAGCGCCATACAGTGACGCGACGCCTTGCCCTTTGATAATGCAGCTATGGAATCCAGCTGCCCTTAGTTGCTCGTATACCTCCACACATTTCTGATTCATCCATTCATTCCTGCTTTGAATGTTTACTGCCATTCCCACCCATCGCAATCGAAGGTCTTTAGGCAATTCCGTCGCTTGCTCCGGAGACCTGGTACAAATCTGATTAACTCCATTGAAGCAAATGCCAAGGATTGTTTGTTTTTGAGCCAGTTTATAAAGGCGGCTCCAGTCGTCAGCCGTAGGATTTTCTGACAACTTTAAGCGTGTACCTAATGATACTTGTATCAGTTCGTAAAAGAGGTTATGTGACATACAATTGATATACTTCGCCGGATTATCGTCGAACTATTGGTGCGACATCTATTCTTTCAACCATTGAGTTATGCACTTATCCAAAACAGGTACAATTTCGCATTTAAAATCATTCTGTCTAGGGGTAAAACCGTCAAGCTTCGACCACGCATCCAGCAGAGAATATGTTCCATCAATGATATACCCACCCTCACTTAACTTCTTCACAAGCTCCATCTGATGATTATCTACCATCTCATTAAAATCGTGAAGACGGGCCATGGCTATCACTTTTTTGCCTGCTTTAATACTGTTGAATAAAGCTCCGCTACCGGCGTGTGAAATCACGACTGTGGCGTTCTGGATATACTCCTTAAACTCGTTCTCACCTGTAAATCGAATAGTCTTGAACTTGTTTGTCTCGAAGTCAGTATTACCTATCTGAGCCACGACTTCTTCCGTTATCCCAAACTTATTTATTAACTGCTCAACCTCTTTCAAGCAGCGAAGAAAACCATTGGGCTGAGTTCCTACTGTAACAAAAATCATATTGAGTCTCCCTATACTAAAGTGCCATAATACTCAGCCTGACCTTTATACACATCCACCATCTCTGGCCATTGTACGATAATTTTGTCTGCAAAACGCCCAACAATCTTCCCAGACACTGTCTTATGGTAAACTTTTGCGCGTGTCTCAATATAAACGAAATGAGAGCCATATATTTTCGCAATAAAACAAAGCGGCACAGCAATGTTGCTACCGGTTGAAATGATTACTTTTGGGCGATACTTTTTCCATACAGAAAGACATTGAGAGTATAGCTTAATGTATGAAGTAAAGTAACTCAGTCGAGTCAATTTACGATTCTTGTCTTTTGTGAGCTGTTCGCGTCTGTCCGCAAAGGCCATAGCGAACTCAATTGCTTTCACATCCTTTAGCGCCGGAATTGCTCTGTTCGCCCGCTTGTTGTCCGTGAGGATTACAGTTTCGTACTTCCCGAACAACTCCTTTAGCGCCATCAGCTGTGAGAAATGTCCCCCTTCATTGGAAGCGAACATTACAATGTTATTCAGTCTTTTCATCAGATGATTTTACCAGATACCCATATTTGCCGGTGTGGATATTCTGTCTTATTATCCTTGCCGGGTTGCCGGCTACAATACAATTTGAGGGGACATCCTTGGTGACAACAGCTCCGGCTCCGACTATGACCTCATCGCCTATCTTCACATCACACATAATGATCGCATTGAGACCGATAAAGCATCTCTTGCCGATTACAGTTTCCCCACCAATCAGCCGGCAGAAATCGTGCGCCATTACGCTTGCTCCTGCGGCCAAATAAGTGTACTCACCAATTACCACCCCCCC
>CAZAYL010000031.1:4880-10752 GCA_964489405.1 uncultured Lachnospiraceae bacterium
CCATTACGCTTGCTCCTGCGGCCAAATAAGTGTACTCACCAATTACCACCCCCCCGGGTAGGCTTTATCCAAATACGTTGTTCTAGAGAGCCTTACGGTCTTATGAAGGCGATTCCCGTATATCTTCGCCGCCTTGAACCAGAGCCAATAAAACAAATAATCTCTGAGGTATTCTCTCACTGTCGCGAAAAGCGACTTGTTTTTATCTCTTGCCATTCTGCATATCTTTAAAGTTGAACTTTCTTGCCCATATCAAGTAGGACTTCCGGCGTTAGGTAATCCATAAATCCTCCCAATGATGTAAATGTCAATTCCCCAAAATAGATTTTGCCACCCACTTCATAGAGGTCGACACGAAGAATCGGGAAGCCTTCTGAAAGTTTCGCGGCGACCTCGAGCATCCGCTCGAAATTGGCAGGTTTGGGAATTCTATCCTGCCCCTCGCGATAATGCTCTGTAAAAACAGACCATTCAGGATGATAGTTCCAGTCAAGGTCATAAACTCCGACATCCGCTCCGTGGCCACATCTGTTCCATGCACACCAGATACAATAAGGTTTTCCGTTCAGACACCAAACTTTGTAGTCTATAAGAGAGGATGATTTTATAGGTTGTTTGCTGATATCCAATAACTCTTCGGCAATTACACAAGGCTTAATCTTGGCATAATGAGGCTCGCCAGTAATATCACCGTATTTTTTTGAAACTAGTCTATCGTATGTGGCGACAACAGCTCTCTTGTCAAGGTTTTCCTTATTTCTGCAGATAAGGACATCTCCACAACCATTGTTGACTTTCAAGACAAACTCTTTGGGTAATGATTCCCAGTCAATGTCACTCGCCTTATACCAATGACCAAAAAGAGCAACCAAGATATCGCCAAGTCCTAATGATTCGACATATTGACGTACCTTGTATTTGTCCGCCAAATCCGGCCACCGGCTGGTATCTCCATAAAACTTAATCCAGTTTATCTTTTCGTTTATATCCGTAGGATGTTCATAGTCTGGCATCTTATGAAACTTATAGAAATGTTTAAGTCTTGCGACTTGTATAGGTTTTATAAGATGCAGCTTGCAAAGACCATTTATTACGAACTCTATAAATTTCACCTTGTTGTGTTGAAAAATCCGTTTATCAGCCATTTTGTTATCCGATTAAATTGTACTTTACAAAAGGCCCCAAATCATAGCCTAAATATCTATCAGATTGCCAAGTTCCTCAGAGAATGACGAAGAGTAATACGTGTTCAAGCCGGGAGTGAAAGTCAGTTCTCCAAAAATCGGATGGCCATTGATTACATACAAATCCACCCGGCAATACTTGAATCCAGCTGAGAGCTTTTTCGCGATGTCTTTCATCTCTTCCCAGCACTGAGGGCATTGCACCAACCTCGACTCGCTCAAATGGGAATTGTGTTCGTCATACCATTCCGGATGAGGATTCCAATCCATATCATAGAGCATCTCGTTAACCTTGTGGGTGTACATTGCCCTGTCTGAGAATACGCTTATAAACTTCGGTTCTCCATTGAAACAACTGATTTTATAATCTATGAGCATCTTGTCCGGATCACCATCCTGGACTAGCAACTCTTCCGCTATTATCTTGGGCTCGATTCTGGAGTAGTGGCATTGCCCGCTGATATCTCCGAACCTTAACTTCATCCATTCTTTCAAGTCGCTGCGCAACTTGACCAAGTCGTATTGTTTTTTGTCTCTAACAATAGCGACGGTAGCACAACCGTTATTGGTCTTTATGACGAAGCTGTCAGGCAATTTGTCGAAGTCAATATCCTCAGGATGGTCCCACACTCCATATAGCTTATTCAGTATACCTCGCCCATAATGGGTTGATACATAATCTCTTACCAAATATTTATCAGCCAGTTTCGACCACATGGTAGTGTCCGTATTACAGGCCAAATAAAACAGCTTTTCGTGGAACAGCTTAGGCTTGTTGATATTGGGCAGCTTCTTAAACTCTTTAAAATACCGCATTGACAGCATCAGTTTCTGATGATTCCTGCAAAAATCAGCGAATGGAGCCAATGTCTTGTAGATTAAAATATTCATAATTAATGTTTTAGTATATTTTTATATAGATTTTCCAGCTCTTGTTTTATGGCCTCAGGCAGATAGCCTTTACTGATTTCATAGCCAGCTTCTCCAAACTGTTTGCGAAGATGTTCGTCATCCGTTAAGGTTTTGATCGCCTGATAAATCTCATCCCGGTTACCCGGCGTTACAAAAAGGCCAGTTTCTTTATTCTGGACAATAGACGGGATGCCTCCGACATTTGTTGTAATGACAGGTTTATGGTAGGACTCCGCCTCAAGGATTGATATCGGAACGCCTTCTATGTAGGAAGGGAGAATGTACACGTCCGCAAGATTCAGCAAATGGGTTTTCTTTTCTTTATCAACCCAGCCTTCAAAACGAACCAACTTTTCAAGCCCCAGTTCCTTTATCCGTTCCGTCAGCCTTTCTGTCCGCCCATTCCCTCCGATGTGCAAGACAATCTTTCCCAGAAGTTCATCTTTATGTTCGGCGATTGCCTCAAGAGTATCGAATATCCCTTTGTTGTCGCAAATCAGCCCGAGAAAAAGGAAATGGACCAATCCATCGCTTTCCGGTGTTGCAATCTTAGGTTCACCGATAACATTTTTGATGACTACGACATTCTTGCATCCGATACTATCAAAATATGTTTCCCATTCAGAAGAAAGACACACAACGCTGTCGACCTTACTCAGAATCGCATCAACCTTAGCTGGAGAGCTATCCCTGAACTCCTTAAAGCCGCCTCCGTGGCAATGGAAAATAACCTTCTTACCCATTGATTTGGCTATTCTTATGGCAATACTCTTCCTCCAGAAGCTGCTTCCAGATGCGGAATGGATATGCACAAGCTCAATGGATGAATCTGTCAATAGCTTCCATATCAGTGAGCCATATCCACTTGCGGCATACCAGTATTTCTGTACGCCATTCAAATCTCCAGCAGTTGTTCGGACAAACTTGAATGGGTGGATGAATGTCGAGTAAGTGTTGAGAACGCTCGCTATGCCACCTCTCGGGTTCTTATAATCCATCCCCACATAGAGAATTTTCTCAAATATGCTATTACGTGGCATAAATCCCTATTGTTTTCTTAGAACTTTTTTCATAAATACCACCATCTTCCAAGACTGTTACATCACTTTCCCAGAACGATCTAACTCAAATTTGTCTATACTGATTAAGGATTCTGACCATAAATCGTTCCACGATTATTTCCCATTTGTGCGCAATCATTTGGACCCTAACTATTGATGAATCAATATGTCCCCGTTCGGCCCAGATGTACTCTAAGGCTTTAACGAAATCCTCTTCAGTATCATCAATCAGGATCCCACAACTCTGGTTAATAACACGAGCATTCTCTGTTGTTCTCGTAGCTATCGTATAAAGCCCGGAGAGCGTATATTCAAAAGTCTTTGTGGGTGGCTGTATGTCGTAATAATCAGTGATCGGGACAAAAGAAACGCCAACATTTGCCTTATCAAAATAAGGTTTCAACTCAGCATTGGGAATCCGACCATACAATGTGACTATATCGCATAAGTCCAATTCTTTTACCAGCTTACGATACAGTTCCAATTCACCATGATTCCCGTTTCCAACAATGTCATATGTTATTGGGATATCTGGGTGTTGATTATGAAAAGCACTCACAGCCATTATCGTCTTATCAATTTGTCTATTATCAAATGTCCCAACATACAACAATTTGAGATTATTTATTCTTTTTTCAGATGATGATATGATATCGGCGCCCAAGGGCAGAATGAATGTGTGGTCATCTCTTTTCAGCCTGCGCCGAACTCCTTCAGAAATGACAGACACAATGTCAAACCTATCGCACGCTTGTTCAAGTCGCTTGTCATAAGTATCCCGTTCGGCTTGCGTCCCTAATACCGCCGCTGTGCGAATATCTAAAATCATTTTCTTAACCGGCAGCAAGCGCTTGAGCCATTCGCAACTTTTAAAGTACTCAACGAAAACGATTCCGTTAAAAAAAAGAACTGTTTTCAAGCATGTCAAGAAAAACCTTACACCACGTACATAATAAGCTCCCCCATAAGAAACATAGTGAATATTAATTCCTTCCAACTCCTGCCGTTTGAGCCCTGAATCAAAACAGAGGACTGTGATATCATAATCATCTTTCAGATACTTACACCATTTGTACATATCTGTCAAATATCCGAATTGGCAGGGATTGATGAATAAAAGCTTCGGTTTGACCGTCATTGCTGGAAGAAGAATTTATAAAGTGTGTACTGTGAGGCTTCCGTAGGGCGCACTATGGCCTTGTAGATTTCGATATACACCTGCGAAAACATCAGAAGAGCCACGATAAGGAACATAATCTGGTTATTGCTTTTTTTAAGATAATAGAACAGATAGGCAATGAGAGGCAACTTGAATATCGTGAAATACTCCACGGGCCTCAAGAAGATGTGTGATGTGTTGACGAATGCGTTGTACAGGCACATCCCGACAAAGAACAGGAGGAAATAAAGCGTAAGGAAACGATCCCCTTTGTAAAATTCCTTCATTTTGGGATAATACCAAATGATAGCGATTCCGGTAAAATAACTGCTCAGACGACTTGGCCCCCAAGCCATCGTCCTCGTACCCTCAACGACCATCATATCCATATTCTCTGCATAGGATTCATAACCCATAACCATCAGCAGATCCGAAAAATTGGTCATTAGATGAAGCCACGACGGCACCAATCCTAGAATGGTACACACGATGAGTATTCCGAGATTCAAATATTTTTTGTCGAAGGACCGTCTACTGTATGTCAGGAAATAAAGCGGGAGAAGAATGATTGCAGACTTGTGGATAAGGGAAAGCAGCAGGATTCCCACCACATACTTAACAGGTTTCCGGTCCACGATGAACTGCGCCAGAAAAACGAATGCGCATGATACGACACATTGCCTTATACCGTTCATCCAGTTGATGAAAAAGGCTGTGTTCAGCATTATGGACAACGCAACATACGGAAGCAGAAACTTTCTGTCCTTTAACGCATAATATATAAAGGAAATTTGCAGTACAGCCCAAAAAGCATAATAGAAGAATGGGGGCAGTCCCAAATATGCAAAAGATTTGGTGATGAATACAAATCCGGGCTCAAAACTATCCCTCGACATCGGCTGGTTATTCAGCGCCCGCTGATATTCCTCGTAATAGGAGAAATAGTCAACGCCTACGCCATAACGTGCTCCCGCGATGAAACCGAACAGGAGTATGGACAGGATTATCTCCGGAGTCCAAAAACTTGTCGAATTACCACAAAGGCCACCGCGTCCGTTAGACGACTTCGCGAACACATATAGGAAAAAGGCCGTAACAGTGTAAACCAGTATGCTTTCTAACATTCTTTTCTCAAATTAACATATAACATCAGATAACATTCAAAGTCGCCAATCATCACTGGGATATTTTCTTCTTGAATCTGGTTGTCACAGTCGCGACTATTTGTCTGAAATCCATCACGGTATTTAGATAGAGAGCCAACATTCCGTATGCTATAAGTGCTATCGCTATACGATAATAGACCTTCAAGTCAAACATCTGAATCAAGAGACAAAGCCCGACAATCAATACAAGAACGACCAGTAACCAATTGGGAACCCTGTAGTTTATCTTCTTCTCTGAAATTTTATAGAGAGTCGTGTATGTTACAATCCTGGATAGCCCGAGACATAAAGGAACAGCCATTACGCCGAGATACCCGATTGTGCAGAAGAGCACAGCGACATTGATGACGCTTCCCATTATGTATGAAATCCCTATGTATTTTGTGTCCC
>CAZAYL010000032.1:0-10712 GCA_964489405.1 uncultured Lachnospiraceae bacterium
TTTGGAATAAAATACTCTGCTACTGCCCTATGTGTATATAGAATATATTGTTTTCCTCTAAAATAAAGAGAGTAAAAATGATATCCTTTATTGTACCCGCCTTTTAGCCACCTTTTTGTTTTTTCATTTCTTAATCGACCAGTATCTTCTATCCAGAAATCAGACTCTTGTCCACTAAGAAGGACTCTTTTTTCCAAAGTATTCAACTCCTTTCTA
The DNA here is from genome assembly GCA_964489405.1 of uncultured Lachnospiraceae bacterium. GTDB lineage: Bacteria > Bacillota > Clostridia > Christensenellales > UBA1242 > CAKVOD01. The sequence goes on from CAZAYL010000032.1 coordinate 217, forward strand.
TTTTATTTTTGGTCATATTATTTATAAGTAAAGCTTCGCTGCTGATTGCCCAATCCATAATGTTTTTTATAGCATTCACGCCTAAGTTTCCTTTACGTTGTAGCAATTATGGCTCTAAGGGGTTCCCAGCAATTAGAGAGATTTTAGTACAGCAGTTGTTAGTTTTTACCGTACTGAGAGCTAGCTACCGCAGTGATAATCTGAGTTGTTACAGTAGTGGCGGTAGAAAGTCGATGTTGAGGGTCAATACGGATACCGTTAATAACAGTCCCGTTTTGAAGCATATCTTCAAGGTTAATTAAGCAACAGTTCGAAAGAGCATTCTGCGCCAAATAATCCATATCATGCTGATGAATAATACCCTTATCGTGCGCATCACAAATTTCCTTCGGAAGAATCTTTCTTCTACTAATATCTGTACACAGAATACCTGCCAAATAGTCTCTCTGAACTGTAACGGTATCTGCATCCTTATTGGAGTTTTCAGTTTTCCAATATTCATTAGTTCCGCCAAGAAGCTCCATGACCGCTTCATCAATTAGATTGCCTCTTGCCTGATTTCTCTTGTCTCGATAGAGGATGTAAGCTTTCGCAACATCTTTTCTCTTTGTGCTAGAGAGTCCACGCTCGACATAATCTTGAATTTCTTCAATAGTAAGCTGCTTATTTTCCGCCTTCTTCGCAATATAGTTAGCAATATTCATTGCTTTCTCTCTTGCGAATTCTGAGACTTCACCATCAACCGCTCTAAAAGCGGCGAGCACCGCACGAATGATTTTTAGCTCATCAAAAGCTTGAGATGTGCCGTCTCTTTTTATAATGTTTTGTGTTTTCACAGTACATTTACCTCCTAAATTATATAAATTAGCTTTAAGGAACTAAATATATTTAATTTTTGTGGATATCTAATTATTTAAAATGGGTTTCTATATAATACTGAATATAAAAAACCGCCTTTTCTAAATCTTCTTTTTCCTTTGTTTTGTCTTTTCTTCCTGCCCGTGAGATATATTTCACAGCATTTCCCAAACAAAAGTCGAGTTGCCAGTCGGTAATTACATCGATTGGCTCGTACTCTCGACCATCTGTATAGTGGGAGGGGTGGTTAACACAACTCTCCATATCGTTCTCCTTGTAAACACATTTCATCGTTTATAACCTCAGTAATAAGGTAAAGCTGATGCCATGCGGTTTTGGCATAAGTTTTAGCAACAAAAGTATCTTCTCGTCTATATCCTGTAACCATGATTTTTGCACCTTTTCTAAACCAGCTTTTTTCAATAACGGTTTTAGTGCCATCAAGATTAACCTGAGAAATTTGACGGTTTGCCATTGCGTAATACTCTTTTGTAAATTTTACATTTACAACTCCGCTTGTGGTGAGCAGAGAAATTGAAGAGCGAGTGTCGTTCTTGGCAATAACAGTACCGACAAGTCGTGTAAGCTTATAAATAGGAATTTGCTTACCCCCACGCTTAAAGTAGTAATCAATCTCGCAATTAGGAATTTTGTCAAAATCTTTAATTCCATATTTAATTTTATTGACATTGGCTAGTTCGTGTGAATGATAATAAAAACACAAACTATCCATTTCCCAAGCAGATATATTACCTTTAGCATTCTTTTCCCAGCATTCTTTGAACAAAAGTTCATTTACTTTTGCTAAAGCCGTTTCTTGATGTTCTTTTAACCAAACCTTGGCACTTTCCATAACTCTTGAATAGAGTCTTTCCCAAATCTTTTGTTCTATTCTATAACAATTATCTGCAAAAGTCAATAATTCCATATCAAAGAACTCTGAGAAAACATTGACGAGATGCTCATGATTTAAAACGAAATCAGAACCATCTTTACAATAGGCTTTTAAATACTTATTGAAGTTAAAAATTCTAATTTCATTTTGCAATTCCGAAGGAAGGACACCCTTTTGAATTAGCATATTAAAATTCTGCAAAGTTAAACGGCTTTTAGGCTCAGAAACAATATTAATGTAAGCTGCCATGATGCCAACTCTGGGTTCTTCTGGATAAATATCTTTGCCCCAACTTGAATCAGTTTCGTCAAAAGCTCCAGCTTTAATTAGGGTGATAATTTCAGACTTCTTTAGCGGACATCTCTGAATAAAATCAAACAGTCCTCTGTAAGGTCTGCCCGCCAAAATCTTATCAACAGACTCTTGGTTAATGCCTGTTAAGCCTTTTAAACCAAAACGAATAACATTGTTCGCTGCGTCTGGTTTAAAGCTATACTGAGAACGATTAATATCAACCAAAGATACTTTGATATTTTTTTCTCTAATGGCACCAATAGCTTTTGCAAGTTTAACATAATTGGTTCCGCTTTCTTTTTCTTCTTCCAGTGCGCCGCTGTTAACAATAAGACAGGCAGTATTCCAATAAATGGGGTTCCAATGAGTTGCAAGATATGCCGTTTGGAATCCAATAAAACTGTAAGAAGTTGAATGGATGTCAGAAAAGGCGTAGCCTGTACCTGGACCGACAACGAAATCCCAAATATACTGAGCAAGACCTTTATGCTTCGCTGTTGAGAATATTTGTTCTTTTAAAGCAGGGATCTTGTCCATCTTTTTCTTACTAACTACTCGTCTAGCTTGGTTAGCGTCAAACAAGCTAAAACCGCAAAGTTCTTTGTCCATTAGAACCTTCATCATTTGCTCTTGTGAAATTCCAATCCCAAAAGTAGAGCTAAGGTATTTTCCTAGAGCTTTTCTATCTGTTTCTGAAAGATTATATTTTATAATATCTTTTTGATACTCTAGGCTATTTCTCTTATAACGACAAAACTTGTCCAGCCAAGTTTCTGCCCCTTGCTCTGTTGTCATCAAGCGAATCAAGCCATTGGTTGCGGATAGCTCTTGCATATTCTGAGGTCGAACTTTCTTTGCACCCTGTCTTCCAATATCAGAATCTAACTGAAAGAGGTCTAGACTCGCTGCCTCTTGAATAACCGCCCATGTCTCTTTATCTGTTTCAATAGGCAGAACATCTGGATGAAGATATTTATCATAGGCTTGTTTTAAAGTTAAATCTTTTTCAATGTAGCCATCTTCTTTTAAAAGTTCAATGGTCTGAATAATTTTATCCTGCACGCTTGTAACTAGAATATCAAATTTTACACCGCCGCAAGCTTCAAGTTGATGAAGGTCATATTGGGTAGTAATAGTTCCATCTGGAGCTTTCATATAAGCAGTATAAGCAAAAGGGTCTTCATCGGAGAACAATACACCAGATGCGTGACGACCTCTTGTAGAAATACAACCCTCAATACCTTGAATAATGTCTAATAGACCGGGGTACTTTTCAACCTCTGAGACGAATGCGGTAACGGGTTTCCGCCCTTTTTCTTCATTACCGTAAACTACATCATGAATACTCCAAACGAAACCTCTTTCAGAAGGAATTAAAGAAGAAAGATATTGTGAAATATCGTTATCTATACCATCAGGAAACTCTTGTGAACGATATCCTCGGCAGGCGGTTTGCACGCTTCGTTTTGATGACTCTGTACCAAAAGTACAAACATAAACCGCACCAAGAGATTCTCTAATAAGAGGATTTGTAATTTGAGAATCGAAATTCTGTCCTCTTTCTGCTCTAATCGCGGCGATGATAGAGCTAACTTTTGATGGTGAAACATCTATATCAATATCGCCAAGCTCACGAGTGTCTCTATTCATGTATCTAAAAAAAGGAAAAGACCACTCTAGAGGGTCTAACTGCGTTATCTGGAGGAGATAGTGATTAAGAGCAGCGCACGCAGAGCCACGCCCCGCACCTACCGTAGAGCCACACTCCCAAATTTTATTAACATAATGAGCAAGAGTAACTGGATAACTAAACATATTAGTGTTTAGTCTTTCTCCTACTATTGTTTTTACTTCGGCTTCTTCTTCTAGTTCATCAAGATATGTACTATTTAATTTACCAATTTCTTGAAGTTTATCTACACAAGTATTAACCCAGTAGCGGTCAACATCGTTGTTTGAGTAATACATTTTTGAAAGCTGGTCATATTTAGTGAGAAAAATGGGGGGAGTCTTTTTCTCAATATAAGGTACTTTAACTTTTGGAACTTGTTGTGAATGAGCTAAAGAATAATTTTCAATTTTGTTGTAGATTTCCATGGAATTCTTAAACATTTCTTGAACAAAAAGCTCATCATAACCAGACTTTGCAAATTTCTCAATCATGTCTTCATTAGTGTGAAGATATGCGTCTTGATAAAAAGCATCGACTTCTCGCTCTTTATTTTCACTATTGAGAAAAGCTTTATGGACATATCTATCTTCTGGCTTTAAATAATGAGCATCAGAAGTGGGAATCATTTTTACTCCGAAACAATGTGCGATAGAAACCATGCGGCGATTGACGATAAGTTGTTCTTTAGATATTCCTGGCTGGACTTCTATATAAAAGTCTTCACCAAAGAGATTCTTTAGCCACAAGAGAAAAGTAACAATTTTATTGTGCCAATAAGTTTTAGCTTGTTCGTCTTTCTTTTCTTCTGCGGTGGTTAGGTTAAGAATTGCTTGTTCCAGTTCTCCACCGATACAAGCGGAAGAAGCAATCAAATGACCTGGCTCTCGTAGCACAACTTCCGCCAATTCAGACTTCAACAAATCAACTCTTGTTAAGCCTTTTGCTGAATAACTATTTAACCAAGCTATCGTTGAAAGCTCCCTTAGCTGATGATGACCAATTTTATCTTTTGCTAAAAGAATAAAATGAAAATGGTCATTATTAGGTCTTTCATCTACAAGATAAATTTCATCACCAAGGATAACTTTAAAATCTGGATATTTATCTTTCAGCTCTTGAGCATATTGATTGGCTTCTGGGTGACTGCTAAGACATTCATGCTCTGTGATAGCAATGCCGCTCAGACCAATTTCAATAGCTCGGTCAATTAATTGCTTTGGAGAAGGGAGAGCATCTCGCAATCTCAGATTGCTATATCTTGTATGGTTATGAACATCGCATCTCTGCATTTTTTTCACTCTCCTTTCTGTCTATACTATAATGATACTACTTTTTAAGCAAAAAATCAATTATTATTAAAACCTCTGATATTCTGATACATTCAAATTAAGAATTTTTTATTAACACGCATTTTTTAGAACTTCTAGTAACTGCGGTGTAGAGCCAGCGGGCGTGTTCCTCTTTATCAAAAGGAAAGCTTTCTTCAAAAACAAGAACTTTATCCCATTCGCTACCTTGTGCTTTATGCACGGTAATGCAATATCCATAGTCGAATTCTTTTAAAACTTTTTTTCGATGTGTCTTTGAGCGACTAATTAAGTATTCTTGCTGCTTGGAAAGAGCTTTTTGTCCAGAGGTAAAAAATTCTTTATCTAAGATAAGATTAGAAAACCGCTCCCCTTCTTCTGTTACAAATTCGCCCTCCATCACAGGAATGCTATCAATCTTCATCCATGAAGGATAGTGAATAAAACTTTCATAAGTATTTGCTAAACGACCAAGAGAGCCGTTAATAAGGGGGGATTCTTTATCACTAAGTGTTTGCCAGTCGTTTCTGCAGCAAATAATTTTATCATTCTCTTGCGGAGTCAGCTTGGTGAAACCTAAATATTGACGAATTTGTTGGTTGAGACTACGACGAGTATTGTTTGTTCCCACTAGAACAATGTCTGCCCAAGTTAGCATACCCATATTTAAGTTATTTTTATTTAAAACTTGAACATCTTTTCCATTGAATAAAGAAAGCGGTTTTCCTTCACGAATATCCATTGATAAGCGAATAATTTCGCTATCTTGTGCTTGCCGCATAATCTCGTTAAAAAAGATATGAGGGTGGTCAAGCAAATGATTGTCAGTATCTTTTGAGATAGGTGGAAGCTGACCGGGGTCTCCTAGAAATATCATATAAATACCATGGTATTTCATTAACTGTTCTATCATTTCTTTCGGTACCATTGAACATTCATCAATAATGATTAAAGAGTAAGCAAGCTGGTCTTTAGCTATCTTAATAAAAGTTCCATCTTTTTGAGGGATAAAATCGTATAGTAGTTTATGTAAAGTTATGGCGTTTTGATTACCTTTTTTACGGAGAACCTCACTAGCTTTCCCTGTAAAAGTAGCATAACAAACATCTTTTTCGGGGATATCTAAAGCTTCAACGATAGCTCTTACTGTTGTTGACTTACCTGAACCCGCATAGCCAGATATTACGGTATATTTTTCGCCATAATGATATCTGGCTACAGCTATTTTTAAGCCTTCTTCTTGTTTCATAGTCAATTCCATTAGGTGCTCTTTCCTCCTTCTTTTTTATTTTTATTCTCTTCCTCCTCTTTAACGAAGAAAAGAAACATTTCTAAAACACCGTGCTCATTTGGGGCAACCGTAGATGAAATGACTCTATACCCCTCTTCTGCGTATTCATTTAAAATTTTTTGTAAAGTAGAAGTGCAATAGTTTGATATTCGAACGACTTTGTTTTTAATTTTACTCATTATTACTCTTCCAAAGAAAATCTTTAAACAAATTACCTAGTTCAGTCAAGCAAGGATTACAAAGGTCTATGGGCATCATAACCTTATCATCATAGTAAGTAGAGTAACCTTCAAGAGTCACGAAGGTTGCATGGGGAAAAGAAAACAACTTTTTAGGAAAAAAATAAGTATCAACTTCTTTGGTTGAATGACATCTATCACAGAATGTTTGTGTCAAATGAATCATCCTTTCTCTTTTATTATATTATAAAACTTTAAAAGATAAAAGTCAACCTATTGTTATATAGGCTGACTTTTATCTCAAAAATCATATTTACTTGAACAAATTAATTCGTAACTCTCTAAAATAAGTTGAGGATAATCTGTACCATTCCAAGAGTTACAATTACACTTACAATAATACTCAATATCAACCCAACCATTTTTAGTAAAAGTTTCAACCTCTTCATCGTTTAACGAGAACTTGATAAAACTAACGCCATTAGGTAAAGAAATTTTTAGAGTATTACCTTTCATTATCGTGACCATATTGGGTCTAACTCTAATTTTTCCTCCCACATAAGCTCTATCAACATCTTGTCCCCAAAAATCATTCATTGCGGCGATGGCTAAAATTTGATTAGGGTTTATTTGCTCTGCGTTGTTATAAAAATAATCTACTCGGTATAGAGGGTTTGAGGGGTATTTAGACAGTTCTCTGTCCAAATCCTCAAGAAAAATGTCAAAATCCTTTTTGGTAACTGCACAACCCGCCGCATTATGATGTCCGACTACATACAGAACACCTCTGCATTTTTCTAAAATTTCTTTAAAACTTTCTACACCATTTTTTGTATATCCACGCATAGAACCTGCCCAAACATCCTCACACTCAGACATGATAATGCAAGGTCGTTGATATTTAGACATAAGTTTATTTGCAACCAGTCCACGAACACCTGCATCTAGTTCTTCTGAGTCAAGACAAAAAGCTAATGCTTTATGCTTCGCAATCATATTTTTCTCTTGAATTTTTTTTTCAAGAGCTTCAAGACCGGCTGTTTCTTTTTTTGTCTGCCTATTTTTTATATTACCAATGACTCTAACTGCCTGTAACACAAGATATTCTTCTTTTCCAGTTGCTTTATTTCGCTTGATTTCTGGAATTTTTTCAAAGGCAAAAGGATTAAGCATTGATTTAAAAATAAGCTCTTTTTCAGACGATGAGCCTGTTCTAGTAACCGCATTAATAAAAGGTATAATGAAAAATGCCGCTCCCATTCCAGTACAGGCTTGTTGGTTGGAGTAACTTATATAATCTGATTTAGAGAGCGGAAAAGCATTTTTATCGAGCATATAAGAAATAAATGGGTTAGAAATATTTTCTTTTTGAAACCCCTTCCAAACCAAATAGCGAGTTTCATAAGAATGAAGGCTCATCATGTCTGCGGTTAAGCCAAGAGCAACTAAATCTAGAAAAGAGTTTGCAAAATTAACTCCTAAAAAATTATCAAGATATCTACAAAATTGCCAGACTATACAAGCTCCGCACGCCTCTTTATTGGGGTAATCACTTAGCTGGTTGTTTATAATAATGGCATCTTCGCTAATCTTATCTGCAAGGTGATGGTCAAGAACAACAACCTTAGAGCCGTTTTCTTTTAATTTTGAATGAGCTTCATAATCATTACTTGCCCCATCTGGACACCAAACTATAGAATTCTTTTCTTCCAAAAGCTTGTCTAAATGGTCATTCAAACCATGTTGTTTGCCTTCGTGCATTCTCCATGAAAGATGGTTTATTGTCCATTCTGGGTAAATCCTATAAAAATAATTGTAGAGTAGGGCGGCAGAGGTGAAGCCATCTGCATCGCTATCTACGATAATCACATTATCTTCATTTGCGGAAACCGCCTTTTGAAGGGCGGTCGCCGCATTATAAAGATTATTTCCACCTAAACTCTTATAGTCACATACATCTTCTTTTGTTAGATGAGTGTAATGATAAACATCTTCAATTCCACGGTTTTCAAGAATTTGATTTAATACAGGTAAAATTTGATTACCTTTTGTTAATACTTCAAATCTCATTTAAGATATATTCTCCTTTCAAATAATTCTAGAAAAATCTCTTTCCCTTTATCTGTTGGAGAATCTTTATAACTCAAAAGATTATTTTCCTTATCAAATAAGAAACTTATAGTTAGATAGGGGGAATATTTTTTATGAATGTTTATTAACTTCTTTGTCCATCTTTTGAACTCATCATCATTTATCTGCTGAAATTGCTTATCAAATCCTATAATAAGCTCTTCTACGCCTAGCTCTCTTAAAAGCTGAACCTGGTGTGAGATAAGTGAGCTACCGCATACCGCAACGCTTATATCATTTTCTTGACCAAACATAGAAGCGTATTGGAGGGTTGCTTTCTCGCTTTCAAAGACAAAAGCCTTTTTCATTATTTTTATATTTTCTTTACTATTGTTTAAATTATACAAAGCAAAAGAAAGTGGGTGGTTATACTGCTTGCCCGCAATAACCGCTGGTATGTATTTGCCATATTTTTCGTTCTCTTTGATAAGTGTTCTTTCTCTAATCCCAATAAGCTCCCCACTCACGCCATAATGTGGAATTACTATAGCCTGATTAACAGGGTCATATTTTATCCCCCTATCTTTCATTACCTGTGGAGAGATACCTTCTTGCTCCCATTCTGGGATTCGAACAAAGGGTAAATTATTTAAAACTGTATCATTAAAAAGGGGAAGCTGGATTTCAGACCTTTTTTCTTCCCCTTTTATGACTTTTTCATAACTCTTAAAAAACTGCCAATCTGGAAGCTTTTCCACTTCTTCTCCAAAGTTAAAATCCTGAGAAGAATGCCCAAAAAATGCGGCAACATAAAAAACCGCTTTTGGTAGTGACCATTCACCAAACCCCTCCATTGACTTTACTTTTGAAGTGAGTTCATATATATCAAAAGCTTCTTCATCACATTGAGTGAAGCATCTGAAAAGATGGGTGTTATCATAATAATACAGTTTGTGACTTGCCTCACCCAAGTCATTTTGCGGATGATGACAAATAGTTTTACAGACAAGAGTGTTAGAATCTTTTTGGATTGGCTCAGCATTTAACTCCGAAAGAAAATCTGAAACATCTTCAATAGTAAGGTTAAATTTTAAACTATCTTTATCTAACATACTTTACCTCAAAATGCACTGCTACTTAGAGATTCAGTGATATTAATTTTTGTTTTTTCGATATCAATTAACTGATAGTTATAATCAGTCACAAACAAGGTTTCAAAGCGGCAAATACCTTTTCTTGCTCGAACCCAAAGAAGAATATCCTTATATCTACCTCTACGGTTTTTATAAATAGACATCTTTATATTAGGCATTTCTACACCTAAAGTAGCACAGATATCTTGGAGCGCCGCCCGGTCTTTGTCGTTAAGGTCTAACATCATACAACCGAGGTCTATTTTATCTGCAATAGATTTAGCTCCTCTTAAAAGGTTCTGGTCATATATATCTGCGTCCTGATATCCCCCATTAAGCTGAGTGCTAGAAAAAATAAAAACTCCATATTCATTACAAATATCTTTCAACTTTACGCTCATTAAGAATAGGATATTATCTTCTCTTAAACCTTTAACACCAGAACGACCGCCGATTTCACTTAAAATCTTCATTGAACTATGAATATAGTCGAAGCACACAAAGCGACAACCCCATTCTCGAATACCATATTTAATGGTATTTTCAACATCTTGTAGAGAAAAATCTGGAAGTTTCTTAATGTGAATCCCGCTATTTTTTAGGATGTTCGCCGCAGTAAAGACTCTCTCTTGTTCACCTTCTTGATATCGACCAGTAAGAATATGCTCTTCTTCAACCGCAGAAAGAAAAGCCAACATCATTGTTTGAATTTCATCTTCCTCTTGCTCAGTGGAAATGAAGATTGCGGGTTCCGTATTACCATTCTTAATCCACTTTTTTTCTTGTTCATCATAAAT
>CAZAYL010000033.1:0-10470 GCA_964489405.1 uncultured Lachnospiraceae bacterium
AAGATATTGTTTTATTCTATTGTCATTTTGTCATTATGTTTTGTGTACTAATTTATTGTACCACATTCTTTCGCTCTGAATGACTCAAGGTAAGTACTTGTACTCGCTTTGATAATGTAGATATTATTACACACAATTTCACAAAAGTTGTAAAATTGTTTTCTTGAGATAGTTTGCAAGGTCTATGGTCATTGATTCGTCCTTGCCTTCGACAAGAATGCGAATTTTGTTTTCGGTGCCACTTGCGCGTACTACAATACGTCCGCGGTCGCTGAGTAGATTTTGCGCGCGGTCGATTGCGTCTTGCAATTTTTCGCTATTTAAAAGCTTGTGCTTATCTTTGTCGTTGACTGGGACGTCAATTTCAGTTGCGGGATAAATTATTAAATTTTGCAACACTTCTTGCGGGGTTTTGTTGAGTAATTTCAATAGTTTTAACATATAAAGTGCACTGTATATGCCGTCACCTGTTTTAGCAAATTCGCTGATGATAATATGCCCTGCTTTTTCGCCCCCAAGTGGAAGTTTTTCACTTTGTAGACATATGCTAACGTTTTTGTCCCCGACTTGCACGCGTTTTAGTTTGATTCCTTGTTTTTCTAGCGAATGCTCGACCCCAAAGTTTGTGAGTGTGGTTGCGACAATGGTATTTCCATAAAGAATGCCAATTTCTTTCATAAGGACGGCAAGAATAAATAAAATTTTGTCGCCGTCTAAAATCTCGCCGTCATTTAGCACGCATATGATGCGGTCGCCGTCGCCGTCGAATGCAAAGCCGATGTCAAACTCCCTAAGTTCAATTGATTTTTGCAAGAATTCTGGGTGCATTGCGCCACAATTAGAATTAATTTTTGCGCCATTGGGAGTGTTATTAAATGCGATAATTTTGGCGTTGAGTGCTTGAAAAATTCTTTCTGCAACATCATAGCACGCGCCGTTTGCACAGTCGAGTGCGACGGAATAAGATGATAAGTCGATATTTATATTTTTCATAACTTTAGCAATATATTTTTCACTCAAACTTTCGTTTCGGATATACTGCCCCATTTTATCAAAGGTTTGCAAGCCAAAATCAGTTTTATTTTTGAGTATGTATTCAAGTTTCTTGATTTGGTCATCATCTAATTTATTGCCGACGCTATCAAAAATTTTTATTCCGTTATATTGTGGCGGATTATGCGATGCGGTTACCATAACTGCAAAGTCAAAATTGGGTGCTAGGACACTTATGGCGGGCGTTGGCAAGATGCCAGCGTCCACGACTGTTGCGCCGTGCGCAAGTGCCCCCGAAATGAGCGTATGCTTGACAAAGTCCGCACTTTGGCGTGTGTCACTTGCTAGTAAGATTTGTGGGCGACCTTTGCACGAATTGTTTTCGTTTACCAAAATCGCGAGCGCCTTGCCCACATTATAACAAAGGTGTGGGGTCAGAAAATCTCCCACTGTTCCACGAATGCCGTCAGTTCCAAACAATTTCATATTCATTTCTCCAATTTCAGTTGATATTACAAAATAGACTATGAACGTCTAGTGATATTTGTGCTAAAATAAGCTTTTGTTGATGTGTGGAATAAATTTTATTTAACTAATAAGATACTACTACATTTTTTTTGTGTACGAAAATAAAAATTTAATATTTACTTGTATTTTGATGCAAAATATAGTAAAATGTATTATACATATAAGGAGATAATTATGGAAATCGCGACTATAGTTACAATTTCGCTCAACGCCATTTTTGCACTGTGCATAATCCTCGGATTTTTGTGGGGTTTCAAGCGTGGATTGAAACGCTCGGCGATGCGCATTGCCTTTATTGTGGGGTGCTTAATACTTGCTTTCTTTATTGCAATGCCTGTGGCAAATTCTATTGTTAATATAGATGTTTCGAGTGTGTACACATACACCGACTCTGATGGCATTGTGCACAAGACGCTAAGTGATATCATTTCTAGCGCTGTTACAAATATTTCAACTGACATCAAAGACGCGTATAACAACAGCGAAAGCTTGCGGGCACTTATTGATGCTTTGCCACAAATGATAGTTCAAAGCATTGTGTTTGTGGTTCTATTTTGGTTGCTAAAAATTCTGACTTGGCCAATTTTTGCCGTTTTAGCAAACGCTTTGTGGGGAAAGAAAAAGACTAGCAAAGCAAGAGAAGGACAGCAAAAGACAATTCAAAATGGTAGGGTCATTGAAAATGGCAAGGTTCGCCCAGCGTCTAAAAAGAAAGAAAAAAAGCATAGATGGATGGGTGCTGTGATTGGAACGCTACAAGGCTGTTTGATTGCGTTCTTTACACTGCTCCCAATTGCTGGCTTTTCGAGTATTGTTCAGAACATTGACAAACAAGCGAGTGTGTCTGCGACGACCAAGGAAGATGATGAAGAGAATGAATTAAAACCGCTTGGACAAATGCTCCGCGAAAGCCTTGGCGATGATGCTATGAACTCACTCACTGCGTATGAAAATTCGGCGCTTGGCGTGATTTGTGGGTGGACAGATGTTGATGGTTTTGCTTTCGACGTTCAAACATCGGCAAAGGTTAATGGCAAGACGACAAATTTAAGAAAGGAAATTAATGCTCTCTCAAATGCTTACAATGAGGCGTCTAAAATTAAGAGTTTTGACCTTTCTAAAATGGACTTTGACACCATCAAAAAATTGTTTGACTATTTAGTTTCATCTCCAAGTCTTTCGAGCATTGCGGATGAATTGATGCCACATTACATTAACAAAGTCATCAATGAATCAAAAGACATAAATTCGACTGTGAAGGAATTCTTGAAGATGTATGTCGATACTTATGGAACGCCAAAAATTGACGAACTTAGGAGCGACATTGAGCACATTTGTACTGCGATGAAAATTATTCAAAGTAACGACATTTTTGCATATTTTGAGAACGCACAAAAATTTGATATTGACGAATTTGTAAAGATAATTGAAGCGAAAGACGGGAAAAATCCACTACGCGACATCTTCGCTGAGATTACACAATCAACAACTACACAAAAACTTTTGCAAACATTTATAAACTATGGTTTGAAATCTTTAGGCGATGAGATTTCTGACGCTACTAATAAAGAAATCACAGTTAAAACTGTTACATTCGACAATGTAAATTGGGATAATGTGCGAGAGGAAGTTCCAAGTATTCTTAACTCAAGTATCACAGTTTACAAAAGTTACAAAAATAGTACCGAAACAAGCGAGACAAACAAAGTTTTGAGCATCAATTTCAAATATATTGGCGAAATTTTGCAATTGTTCGCATCGTCGAGCTTGTTGGATGACGCTTTTGATAGCGCGATGGATATTCTTGACCAATATGACGATTATAGCAAATACATTGATTTTGGTTCGATGAAAAAAGATGTTGATTTTGTCAAAGAAATGACTTATGTTCAAAACTCTGTTGATGCACTGAGAAGCGTTGGCGCACTTACCTACTTTAATACTGGGTCAACAATGAAAGTTGAAGATTTATTGAAAAAGATTGATGCTAATATTCCTAACACAACAACTAACTGCATTGATGTTGTTGTGGCGAATATTACCTCGTCATCAATTTTGAAAGCAAGTTTGCCAAAGACACTCAATACTGTTTATCCTGAACTTTTGGAAAAAATGTCAAAAGAAATTGAAAAAATCGACACAACAAACATTAATTGGAACGTTGAAACTGCTACAATTATAAAAATTTTACACTTTGCGTGCGACAATGTTGACATTTTTACGAAAGACTTCACTGGCAAAAAATTGCTAAATGAAATCAATTTGATTGAATTTGGACAAAATATTGACGCTATGTGCAATAGTTGTTTGTTCTCCCCTGTTGTTAAGGCTGGAATTAACTACGCCAAGACAAATGTAGAGTTAAAAGATTATCTAAATGCCGACATTCTTTCTACTAACCTTAACTTTACAAATGAGTTCACTGCGATTTCAAAGGCTGTTGACATTGCTAAGTCATCAGGCATTATGGATGAAATTATGGCTGAAAGCAAAAATATGACAGCGAACATATTGACTATTTTGAAAAATGATCCAACAATTGCTAATAATTTAGTCAACAACTCATTTGATAGTTCAATTATTCAAAAGAGTGTTGAACAGATTGTCAACAAATTGCAATCACTTGTTGGCAACGCAATTAACATTAAAATTGAAAAAACAACTGTTGACATTGATAATTTCATCAAAAACCTTGACACAAAGAAAGTCGAATTTGGCAACATATTAAATAGCATTGCAAAAATTGGAAGCCCTGTGCTTGAGAGTGATTTCTCCCTTGATACCTTTGCGAATAACATCGATGATTTTGCAAGCGCATTTACAAATTTGCAAAATTCGACGGAATTCCACAATACTTACATTGCACTCATTGACTATTTGTCAACAAATGAGAAAATTAAGGAAGTCATTGACTTTAGCGTTGTTGGCGACAACTTTGATTACACTACTGAGTTTAGTAAACTTAAAGAAATTATCAATATCTTGAAAACTAACAATATTTGGCAACCACTTGTCGACGGCACGGGTAAAGTTGAAGACCTTGTTGATAGTTCGGGCGCAGATGCCAAAGAGGAGATTACTCAAAAAATTCTTGAAAGTAAATTGTTTGTGGGCTATGCTACAAAGGCACTCAACAATATGATTGACGAGTTTAACACTTGTCTTGGAGCTTCGGTTGCACATATTGCTGAGGGAACTGACCTTTCGAGTCAGAGCGAAAACATTGCAAAAATTACTAAATATCTTTCAAATATTGACACAAGCAAAACAATTACGATAAAGACACTTGACAAAACTAATCTTGGAAAACTTTTGGATGAACTCAAAACCAACAAATTTGGGTATACTCCAAACGGCGCTTTGAGTGGCGTATATGACACATTTGTCGACTATATGCTTGACGACACAAAATCTGATTATGGATACATCATTAAAGATGCGTGCGATTCATTTGCGACCACGAGCGTTGAGCCAAAAAATAATGCTAATGTCAACTGGGCTACGGTAACGTCTGCGTTTGAGGAACTTTTGAATGTTTATGACAATCTCACGGACATCTCAACTTTAACCGCTGACACGGTTGTTACAATTTTTGAAACAATTGGCACGAGTGAGAATACACTTGTTCCTAGACTTGTCAAAACATATTTAAAGCACGGCAAAGCTGATGCGGGCGCTATTGCTACAATCAATAATTTCGATTTTAGTGATACGACGTTCAACAGTTCGGCAATAAGAACACTTTATGAGTTAAAAGATACTGCTGATACGATTAGCACAAACGACACAAACACTGCACTGACAAAGATTAGCGAGAAACTTGACGCTCTCAATGTTTATGAACGAAATAAACTTGACAATTTGATTGCATTTATTGATGTTGTAACAAATAAAGACATTGCATCCTACACAAGCGGTGTGGACTTTGCAACTGAAAAGTCTTGCGTCGATAATTTGAAAGGTCTATACAATGTAACTAAGTACACAATTGACACTTTGAAAACTGCAATTGATGCAATAAAAGATTCGACGATGATTCTTGGGAAACTTGCTGACCAGAATGTAGTTATTTGCGATGTAGACTCAGATAAGGTTATGAATGACATTGTTGGTAGTTCTGCTTCACAAGAAGCAAAAGATGCTGTACTCAATGAAATTTGCAACTACATCACGACAAATGTTACAGACACAACAAAACAGCAAAAAATTGCTAAAATTCTTGGTATAACACTAGCTTAACAAAACTTAATATATGCATCTAGATATGCAAAAAAGTCTTCACAAACGTGAAGACTTTTTTAGATGGCACAATGCCACTGCTAAAGTAGAATAAATAAATTTTTTTAGTTATTATTAGCTTATATCAGTATCTAAATGCTCAAAATAATTGGTCTAACTAGATATTTTTGTTTATTATACGTCAATATTTTAACTTTATTTTGTCAGCTATATAAAAAAACACCCGCACGGGGTGTTTTACATAACATCGACATCCACAAGACATACAATGTTCTTATTCTCTCTTTTAACTACTTCAAACGGAGTTGGCTTAGCAACTTCTTCATCATACTTTTTTGCGTACTTTAGGTATGTGGACAACACTTCTTTTGTTCTTGCAAACGCCTCCTCTACAGTTTTCCCTTCCGCAAATAACTCTAAATCGTGAATTGCAGCGGTGTATGTATCAGATTCGTCATCGTAATAAAATACGCATGGATACGAAACTATCATAATTCACCTTTTTAGTAGTATAACACATTTTTTTATTTTTACCAAACTATTTTATGCAAATTTTTGATAATTATAACGCTATCATAAAGTTTGCGTTGATTGCTCTTCCGATAAACATCATCATCATACTTAGACTTAGCATAAAACTCAAAAAGAAAAATGATGTCGCGATGTTGTTATATTCTTTTTTCTCGCCACTAATTTTGAGTTTCTTGCGATTCTTTTTGCAAAAAACAAATGCGACCATATGTGCGCAGGTGTATAGATATATAGGAATGCCCCACCACACTGCGTTCTTATGTGGCAAACCAAAAATCAACACCATTGCAAATGCAATAATCGTAAAAGCGAGCACGCCATATGCCACATAACTAAGGTACATAGACTTTTCCCTAGCGTACAATTTGACTTGTCCTGAATCTTGCTTTTCAGGCTCAACTATTGATGTTAAATCAAATAATCTAAAATCGTTAATATCCATTCATCGACACTCCTTTTGTACTTCTTTAGTTGTTTTTGCAATTTTTTTGCTATCTTCCATATATCTGCTTAGAATTTATTTAATACGCCTGCCGTCAAACGTTATTTTTTCAAATCTCAAATTGTAATATTGCAATTTGTCTTTTAAAAGTTTAATCACGTCGTCAGCATTTTTTGCTCCCCAAACCATATCCTCAAAGTTTTCGCCATAAATACGTGTTTCGCCAACTTGCGTATTTGCGACCTTTGCGCTCCATCCTGTTGCCGTTTCCATTGCAATGACCATACGATAAAGTGTCCACGCGTTAGCAATCTCGCCAAGAGTTCCACTCCCACCACCAATTGCAACAACTGCGGGCGCGTTCGCAGTAATAACGTCGCGCGCAAGGTCAATACCTGTTGGAATAACAATATCCGCATATTCATTTGCGACTCTTTCGTCGTACATTGGTAAAACCGCTATTGTGTCGCCCTCGCGATATTTTTCGCTAGCTTTTGCACCTTGCAAAGCATATTTCATCACTCCGTCAAGCCCACCTGTCATAACGCGATATCCATTGTCGACTAATTTTTTGCCGATTTCAAACGCTAAACGCGCGTTGACTGAATCTTCAGCGCAGATACCATTTCCACAAACTGAAATAATTGTTCTCATACTGTCCTCGTAAAATAATTTATGCCAAAACAAAAAATGAAGTTACATCTCCATTCCTTGTTCATCTTTGTTTTTGACATCCTCACTCAAAATTTTGATTTTTTGTTGATATGTATCAATCAACGAACGCAAAATTTGATTGTTTTGAATCAAAAACTCCATTTCTTTTTTGATTTTCTTAATATCAAATAGCTTTGCTTGCAATATAATTAAAAACTCTCTTGACATTGATTTCAATTCATCAATTGAAATTGAAATTCCAAGTTCCTCAAGTGCCATTTTAATTTCGTCAATATTGACTTCTAATTCTTCCATAGAAAATCTCCTTACTTTGTATTGATGACTTTATTATACCACAATTTAATTAAAAAATCTATTCATTTTGACTGCTTTTTTAGATTTTACATTATTTTTTGCGACTATAATTTTACTGATTGTAAAATATTTTTTTGCTACTTAAATTCAGCGATAACAGTTACTTCTTGTCTATTGTGAAAAAGTTTTTTGACGCCAATAATATTGAATTTTTCTTTTAGAATATCAAGTACGGCGACAATTTGTTCCCAAATCTTTGTTTCTGCAAGTTTTATTGTCATCACAAGCGTTGCGCCTGTATTAATTATTTTTTCACAATTGCAAACAATGTGTGCAGACTTATCGCCAAACATTTTCATATCATTGACAACCATATCAAACTTGCCATCATAGTGAGTTAAAAAATTTTGCGATAGTTCTTTGTAATGTTTAACATTTTTGTTTTTCACGACGCGCGCATCAAGTTCTGCGGGGTCGACTGCAACAACTCCTAGCCCATTATTTGCAAGCAAGTGCGTCCAACCGCCTGGACTTGCACCAAGGTCAAGCGCTGTCCCAAATTTTGACAAATTTAAATTAAAGTATTCAATCGCTTCCTGCAACTTAAATTCTGCACGCGAAATTTCGTCGCGTTTAGCATAGTGAGGCATTCCTTGCTTGTAGTTCGTTGGTAAATCTTCTCTAAGGGAAATGCCAATATATATTTTGTCCAAAAATGTAGCAGATATGACGATTTCGGGATTTTTTATGTCGCAAGCATAACCTAAATTTTCAAGCATTTTCAAAATGTCGTGAGTCTTATTTTCGACGCCTACGCCATAAACTGCGTGCAATGCACAAATTTTCGTTTTATCTATACTCAAGTCATCAATTTCCAATTCTTCAAAATTATTAAGAATTCTTTCTACTTTATAGAAATGACGAACAAAAATTGAATATTTTAATCGATTTTCAAGACTTTCTTCAAATGAAATATACTTGTCCATAATATAATTTTTATTGCAAAAGTTTTCGCTAGATATATACCCAATTCCGTCCACTAATCTTGTAAAATCTCCTATCTCTTTTTTTGTTTCATTCAAAAAATTCTCATCATAAAAAATGATATATTCCATACTTTTTCTCCAATGTTTTTATATTAAAAATAGTGCGTATTGCACTACTTTTGGCGTGAATTCTTTTCATCCACTATATTTTGACTTTGAGTCAGTGTCGCGTCTTTGATAACTTCCCCATCAGTTTCAATCTCGTTGCGTAATTTTTTGCGCTTACGAGGGTTCTTGCAATAGATATTTTTCATTTCAAGCATTTTTTCTTCAATTAGCGCGCTCACTCTTACAATATTTTCTTTCGACTTATCTGACAAAACTTCATCGCTTAAGTAAATCGGGTCGCCGATAACTAATGTATTGAAACGAAAAATGCTCGGTTTCTTGACAAAATACATAGGAACAATTGGTGCGCTTGTTTTCAACGCAAACATTGCAGTTCCATTTTTTATGTCTTCAGCAAAAGAATCTTCTTTGCGCGTACCTTCGGGGAAAATCACAAGCGTTTTACCGTTGTTCAAAACGCGCAACCCCGCCTTGATTGAGCTCAAATCGACTTCGGTTCTATCAACCGAAATACAGTTCATTTTTCGCATAAACCAACCCAAAACCTTTGGACTAAAAAGCTCTTTCTTAGCCATGTAGTTCATAGGGCGCCAAAACAACGACCAAATCAAAATTGGGTCAGCATTTGACTGATGATTGCCGACGACGATTGACTTGCCTTTGATAAAATTTTTTCTATTTTTAACGCGCATTGGATATAATATGCGCACGGGCAACCACGTGATTACCTTCAAAACCCAATATAAAATGTTCATACTATTATTATATCTAAAAAACAAAAAAAATGCAATGTTTTTTCAATTGCATTCTTAAACTATTCTTTTGTGTGTATTTCAATCTTGGTATTATAAAAAACTACAATTTCAATTTACTTACAACTCAAATTCTACAACTTCTTCTTTGTCGGCGCTTGATTTCTTCCCGCCACTTTGCTTTAAGCGAGCGACTTCTATTCTCAACTCGCATTCATCCATCTTGATTTTTTGCAAAGCAATCCACTTGCGACGAGTTTGTAAATGCTTCTCATTTGTACTAATAACATTCTCGCAAGCATCACTGGCTTCACACTTGTCGTTTTGATTGTTATTTTGCGATTCAACAACGCATCCTTTGCAAACACTGCATTCATTGTCCATAACAATTCGCTCATTTTCTTGCACAATTTGATAGCCACTCATTTGTTCGATGGCTGGATTACCTTTTAACTTTTGCGCAAGCTTTGAAAGTTTATCTTCAGGAATTCCCGCAAGTTCACTTAAAAGAATTTCCATTTTTGCACTTTCTATAGCTTGTTTAGCAACAAAGTTAAGCTCATCAACCATATGATTTTTGAAAACAATTACTTTTTCTAAAATTTGTAAAGTATTCTTGTTGGCATCATCAAATTTTTTTTCTATTTCTTTAATATCCATATTTATTTACCTCAATGATATTTTACCACAAATATTTAAAATGTCAATAGATAAAACAAAAATTTTCGTACTTTATAAAATATTTGCCCTTATTTTAAAAGGCAATTTAAGGGGGAGTTTATAAAGATAAGGTAAAATCGTTGACTTTGCCCTTATTTAGTGTTAAAATATAAGGGAAAATATAAAGGAGCAGAAAATATGAGAAATTTTAATTATTCCAAGTTGAAAAATAAATTGTGGA
>CAZAYL010000034.1:0-10461 GCA_964489405.1 uncultured Lachnospiraceae bacterium
CTATCGTCATTGCGAGGCAGTCAATGGAGTATTGTGCCACAAAGTTTGCTTATCGTATAAAGTAATACATTAGGTACGTCTGCTTATACGGACACGCCCATACCTTGACAACGTCGCAATCTCCCGGAAGGGGTCGCGGTTGGTTATGGGCGAATATGCCCTTTGACCGCGGTAGCTATCAACAGCAGTGCGCTTTCGCACCCGCGCTAGCATAATAAAGTTGTCTTATTTTATAATTACAATAAATTAATCATTTGTTTCGTTTGCATTTTTTTTGCGCTTATTTGCACGTGAAATAAAATGCAAAATCAATATTAGCACAAGAATTGCGACAATGACAATCAAGAATATTGCAAGGATGAATAGTGGCGAAACGATGTCGAGCGAGATTGCTGAAGTTGCCACAAAGCCACATATGTAGTTGTTGTTTTCGTCTAGGTATTCAACATAGGTGTACTCATCAGTATTGTCAAAAGTTTTTGCGTTGACATAAAATTTTGCGCCGACGGCAATTTCTCCAACAACTGTTCCGCCGTCAATTCCGTCATAAACTTTTACTGGGGTGTTCCCTTTCAAATGCGCGTTGTTCGCTTTTAGTTGCAAACTGCTTGTTGCTACACTTGCGTCGTTTGTAACGAGTGCGCGCATAACATAATAAATTTTTCCGTCGTATTTGACTTGATAAAATTGGCGTTCTTGCGCGTCCGCATAATCACAAACACTGTTTTGAACTTCTAGTTTTGTACCATTTGGCACGCGTTTTAATACTATGGCTGTTCCGCCATTTATAATGTCGGCGGTTGGATATTTGAAAAGTTTTGTGTTGGCTGTAAAGGTATAGTAATTGCCCGAAATTGTGTTTGCATCCGTACAATTTGTGAGCGCGTCTTTATTTATGTAGCACGCCGTCATTGCCCCATCGATGTTCGCAAGTACATATGCGTATGCGGGGTGTCCCGCAACGTCCTTTAGTTTGATAACCTTTGCGTTCAAATTTAGTTTGCCGAGTTTGATAATTTTGAACGGATATTTGTAGGCGTTTGCGCCCGCACCCGCGTTGATTTTACAAATCTCGACGGCTGAACTCAAGTTTTCACTTACAGAATAGTCTATTTCGTGCTGAAAACGCGATAGGTTGTTGACAAATTCACTTGCGTATGTTGCAAAGGTTTTTGCGTCTTTTATGTATGTAATTTCGCCATTTTCACAGTTAAATGCGCACGATTTTGTACTGAGTGCTAAACTAACTGGGTTTGCGCCAAAACGCACGATTTTACCATTGTCAAGCGCAACATATGGATTGCCTTGATAGTCCATCGCGACATCTTGGCACGTGCCGTCGTATGTAGCAAAAAGCGTTGCGACGGGAGTTGTTTCGCTAAGTGCAACTTTCAAAACTGCACCACCGCCGACGATATAAATTGTTTCGTCCTCAAAGGAACATATGATTTGTGCATTGGCGTCATACGTTGCACCAAGTTCAGTGATTGTTGCATACGGCACCGCAAACACGTCTAAAAAGTATGTTGCGTTGGCGTTCCTTTTCAAAATATGGTATCCGTCATTTTTTTGCAAAGCAAAAACATTGTCGTTGTAGTCGCTGTCAATCGAGATAATATTAGTAATTGCTTGCCCATTTTCAAATGAATAATTCAATTTTTTAAATTCGCCCGACCCTGCAAAGTATTCGTGGATGTAGTCTGCTTCGCTATCAATGAGAAATATTGTTCCGTCCTGAAGAACTGCAACATCGCGCAACGCTGAGAATGGCACAATTTCGGTTATATTCCCTTCGCTAACTACGTATCGGCTCGTGATTGTCTTTGCTGACCCTGCGCGGATGTCGTCTGCTGTGCCGAAAATAAGTGCGTTCATTGTGCTATCAATCAAATATAAATTTTTTCCATTTTGGCGCAATTTCGTCAAATTCGAAATGGTATAAGTTGAACTTTCTACGCTTTGCGCGGTGTGATTATAAGCAAAAACTTGTGTACTTAAATTTTGCGCGTTAGTACCATAGAATAGCGCAAATAACAACGCTCCTAGCATAAAAATCACAAAAAAACATCTTTTTTGCGCCGATTTTACGCTGATTTTATTTTTGCCTTTCAACAATTTTTCTTTTACCATACACGCACCTTTGTATTAGTATACCAAACATAAACAAAAAAGTAAAGTGCTAAAATGAACAAATGTTCAAGCATTGTTTCATTTTTTTGTTTTTTTCATAAAAATTATGCTAATAAGTTGCGCAACGCCGAGAATGATAAGAAAAATTCCAAAGCAAAGGCGCAAAACATTATCGCTCGTGTGATTTATCAAAAGTGCGCCAATAAATGCGCCAATGAGTGCGGGGAATATTATAATCAACGCTCTTTTATAATCAAGGAGTTTGTTTTTGGCGTGAATGATTAATGCGACGACTGCCATTGGCAAAAAAGTGATGAGATTCAAACTTTGCGCCACGCGCTGTGTTATGCCCCCCAATAGCGTCAAAAGCGGTATGAGTAGTGTTCCGCCACCCATACCCATTCCGCCAATCAATCCGCCAATTGCGCCAAAAATTATCGTTAATACTATGTCCATAAAACACCACTACATTATAAAATTGTTTTTATTCCTGCTCCAATCATAATCAGTGCAAAAATTGCGCGAAGCCACGAATTTGAAAGTTTTTTCAGTAAGATTGAACCGACAAATCCACCCACGACACTGCCAATCACGACCCAAAGGGCGAGTCCCCACTCAATGCGCATATTGCACGCGTAGACGGCAAACGACGCGAGCGAAATCGGGAGCATTACCAAAATCGCCGTTGCGTGTGCGCGCTTGTCCGTTAGCCCCATTGTAAACACGAGTAGTGGCACGCATAGCATTCCGCCACCACCCCCAAGAAAACCGTTGACGAACCCCAAAATTAAACCGACCATTATACATAATGCAATTGTTTTTGCGGTAAGTTTTTTTTGCGCGCGTATGTTTTTTTTAGAAGTAACGGCAATTGGACGCATATTTGAATTTTTTATCAATTCGGTATAACGTTTGACCTTGTCATCGTCGCAAATAATTATACTTTTTGTACTAACACACGTTTCCACATTGTCTATTTTTATTGCGCTTGTGCTCAAATTTTGTGAAAATGCCTTTCCTATTCCCTTTGCATTGACAATGTTCCTTAAGTGTAAATTCACTTGCTTAATTTTCTTTTTTGGCATTACCTTTGTTTTGTCCACAACTATTTTGCAAATAATTTTCGCGTTTTCAGACACGTGCGCCACACCGCGTGTGGAATTCTTTTTTGCGTTTTGCACTTTTTTCATATGGGTAGTATGTGCAAAATCGACAAAAAAACCTCAAATTTCAAAAAAATCAAGGTTTTTTATTAAAAAATACAAATTAAATTAATCCAAATTTTTCCCTATCAAAAAATCAAATATATTCAAGTGGCGAATGCCATCATAAAACTCATTGACATCATAGTCTGTCGTTATAATAATGCGCTGATTATAGTCGCGCACACTCTTAAGTGGGCGCATTTCACGCTCGAAAACCTTTGCGTCCTTTATGCTTTCGGCAACCTGATAATACACGACTTGCGTACCTTTGAATACTACAAAATCAATTTCACAATCTCCCGCTTTCCCAATGAATACTTTGTACCCACGCCTACGGAGTTCAAGATATACTATATTTTCAAGAATATGTCCCCTATCTATATTTTTGTACCCAAGCAAATAGTTTCGCATTCCCAAATCGCACACGTAATATTTATTTAATGATTTTAAATATTGCTTTCCTTTGACATCATAGCGTCCAACTTTGTACAAAATGAAACTTTCACACAATGCTTTCAAATACGACTCTACGGTAGGTTGCGATGTTTTGCAATTATTGTTTGTCAATGTATCCGCAATTTTTTTTGAACTTGTAAGATTTCCAATATTGTCAAAAGCGTATTTTATGACATTTTCAAGCGTTTCTTCGTTTATTATTTTATTCTTTTTAATTACATCTTTTTTAAAAATCGTGTTGTAAATTCCGTCAAGATATATTCTCGTTTGGTCAACGTCTCCATTAAAGTTCAAAATAAAAGGAAACCCGCCAAAGCGAATGTAATCTCGAAATTGCATTTCTATATTTTTTGCACCGCCAACGCCGTCTAAATACTCTTGAAACGAAAGTGGCAAAATCTCAATTTCAACATATCTCCCAGATAGCAATGTGGCTAGTTCACTCGAAAGCATATGAGCGTTAGAGCCCGTGATATAAATGTCGACATTACTTTTCAAAAACAAGCTGTCAACTGCCGTTTGAAACCCCACACATTCTTGTATTTCATCTATAAACACATAGTTCATTTTATCGTCTTGCAGTCGTTGTTTGATATAATCATATAAATTATCAACATTTTTTAACTTTTCAAAATCTTTATCTTCCAAATTTATGCTGATTATTTGACTTTTTTGCACTTGTGTGCTAAGCAAGTATTCCTCATACAACTTAAGTATTGTGCTTTTCCCACATCGACGTACTCCTGTGATGACTTTTATCAATTGCATATCTTTAAAAGATTTCAACTTGTTCAAATATAACTCTCTTTTTATCATAACTTCCTCACTTTTTTATTAAATTATACTTTAAAAACTTATAAAAGTCAAGGACTTTTAAAAATCTATTTTAAAAACTTTGCATTTTTACAGACTTTTTAAAGCGGAAAATGATGAAAAATTGCGAAATTTGTGCGTTTTTTAATTTTATAACACAAAAAAAACTAAAAAAGCGTTTTGGAAATTTGCAAAAGCGCCCCCAAATACGTACATTTTAAAAAATGTTGTCTAAAATGTTTGATTTTTGGACGATAATAAGATATAATATTAAGTACAGTTTGGTTAGATGTAAGATATACATTTTATCAATCAAAATACTACAATATATCAAAGGTGTAATAAAATGAAAATTATTCAAAAAAGAAAATCTTTAGGAGTCGTTGCGCTCACGCTTGCAATTGTGTTCCTTTTGGCACAAGTGCTTTTGTATGTACCTGCGTGGGTTCAAACAGGCATTAAATCATATGCTAGTGCGTCTGAATTAACGGAATACACAGAACAAGTTACCGTTACTAATGGGACATTTGCTAGCACATCAGGATCAAGCAGTATACGAACTCCGTCTAGTTGGACGGCAATTGGTACTGACTCAGCAAAGGAACTCGTCAAAGCGGGCGTCATTGACACATCAAACACAAGTTTTGAGAAAAACAAAGATGATTTGGGACTTACTATTAACCCCGAAACAAAAATTGACGCCAACGATGATTATATTTTGATGATTAACGCAGAAGAAAATGCAACATCGTATGGATATAAGTCGTCGACGATTACACTCGATGCGCAAAGTTATTACGCAATCAGCTTCTCAGTTTTGACAAAGGCGAACAATAACAATGGATTCTCCGCGTATTTGACGGGCGATGGAATTGAAAATTCTCCACTTAATTCGTTTGTCAATGTTCAATCTAATGTTTGGAATACTTATACTATTTTCGTAAAGACTGGGCTAAGTAGCGTGGATGCAAACCTTGAGTTGTGGCTTGGCACGAGCGGACAAACGCAAAACACAAGTGGCGCTGTATTCTTCGATACTGTACAAGCGACAAAATATACTCAGATAGCGTATGATACGGTTACGAAAGGCACTTATTCTTCAAAAGAAATCGACTTGCAACAAAAAAATCTTAACAAGATAGCAAATGGTAGTTTTGAACAAGACTTGACAGATTGGACGCGCACGAGTACGAGTAGCAATAGCGTTTCGGGACTAACTTCCCTTTCAGCAAATGGCTTCAATATTGACGAAACAAAGATTGATAAAGCTCCGTCTACGAATATGCTAAAAGCTTTGGACAATACTGGTGCGAGTGTTCGAAATCAAAAGGGATTGTTCATTAACAATCTTGCTGAAACGGCTGTAACATACAAGTCAAAACAATTTACGGTTGACAGATTTGAAATGCTTGCAGTTTCCGTTTGGGTCAAGACTGGAAATCTCTCCGACAATGGAGCTTCAATCAAACTCATTGAAGTTGTGGAAGACGGAGAAACAGCAACTTATTCTTCCGAATTTACAGGCATAAATACAAGTTCATACACAAATACTTTTACAAATAATTGGGCACAATACACTTTCTATGTTAAAGGAAATCCATTTAAATCGGTTGAACTTCAATTAGAGTTAAGTCTTGGGACAAGTGAGGGTGAAACACGCGGTTATGCTTTCTTTGACGAGATTAGAACGACAGCGTTGACAGTTAGCCAATATACAAATGCTACGACAGGAACATATTTGAAGACTCTTTCGCTTGCAAGTCTTGATGCACTTGACATTGCGAACGGCGCTTTCAACTTGACAACGGATGGCGAAAAGGTCGATGGCGTATTTGCTCCGAGTGACTGGACGTTGTCTAGCGAATCAGGAATTGATTCAAAATACAGCGGTATCATCAACACGAAATCAGAGTATTTTGATGCTTACAAAACAAACTACGGCAGTATTCAAAATCCCGGAATTATTGCAAGTGATTATAACGGACTTGATGTTAGCGCAATTTCAAATAACATTTTGATGATTTACAACCCAATTTCAGGCGACCAAACATTTAAGAGCAGTGATTATTCTGTTCCAGGTGATGGGACATACAAGATTACTTTCTATGCAAAGCTTTCTCAATTAACAAAATCGGCTGAGGTCAAAATAGTTAATGACTCGACGACTATCGGCAAACTTACTATCAAAGGCACTGAATGGACACAATATACAGTTTATGTTAAAACTGGCTCAAGTGCAAGCAATGTAGCTTTTGCGCTTTCACTTGGTTCAAACGATGCGCCACAAACGGGTCACGCATTCTTTGATAACTTCATTTCAACAAGTGTTGAAGATGATATTTATGCAATTAGCAAAAATTCTACGACTATTGTTTGCGACCTTGCTGACGAAAATTTCCTTATCACGGGAGACACTGTCAATGGAGTTGCAACACCATATAGATATACGGGCAAAAACAATGTAGCGTCAGATAGTTCTATCGTTGCGGGCATTATCAGCGCAAGTAATAATACTTTAGGACTTGATTTGGTGAATGATGACGCAAAATCGGATAATCGCTTGGTTATTTACAGCCCTAATGACACATATTACACTTTTACTTCAAATAAATCATACACATTTAATGCAAGTTCATACTACACTGTAAGTGTTACGCTTAAAGTTTTGAATATCAATCAAGATGAAGAAAACAAACAACTTGACGATGATAAAAATGCAATCCCTTATGGCGTGTTTGTTGAACTAGCTGGACTTAATGCAAAATCAAACGCAATCACAAAAACTGAAAATTATATCACATACACATTTTATGTTAAGACGGCAGATAGCGAAACAACAAGCACAATTGCTATCAGCTTAGGTTCTACAAATGCACTCACACGCGGGGCAGTCGCTGTCAGCAACATCACGGTCAGTGACTATACGGAAGATGAGTACAAAGAGAGTGTCGGGAAACTTGACAACGCTATTGCAAGCAAAGTAGACCTTTCGGACGGGTCAAGTTCTACCAGCGATGATGAGAAAGACAAAACAGAATCTCGTCCACAACTAGAGCTTGTTGACATCGCAGGAATTTTGATTTGCCTTGCGCTTGTAATTGCAATTGTTGGCACAATCATTAGACAAGTTGCAGACAAGCGACGCAAAAATAAGAGCGTGAAAGTAACGAATGCTTACGATAGAGCTAGCAAAAAAGTTGTTAAATCTGAAGCTAGAATTGAAGAAAGACTTGCTGAAGTTGAAGCCGAACTCAGTCGTCTAAATGAAACAATCACAATTTTGACAAAGGCACAAAATGAATTACTTGCTAGACGCGAAGTTTGCCAAGACGGCGTCGAAAGCGAAAAATTGCTACGCAAAATCGAAAAGATTTCTAACGAACTTGAGTACGAATTAGACAACAAAGATTCAGTCGAAAAAGAGCGTGCAATTTTGAAAGATATGATAAAATAATATCTTTACACAACATAAATTAATAAAACAAAAATACTTCAACAATTTTGTTGGAGTATTTTTATTACGTCAAATTTTATCGTTGTGCCCAAACAAAAAAGAGTTTGGCTCACTCTACCCCATAGGGTTAAATTTCTCAAACTCTTAAATATATTAAATAATACTATTTGCAATTTAAATTGCTTTGTAATATGACCTACGTCGTTTGTGTTGTTCGCGTTCATAATTATGCCACATATTTTGAACTGCGAGATTGTCCTCAAGGTTCAAATTCGTCTCACAATAGCCAATGCCCATTTTCAAAAAGCGGTGCATAAGTTCATTAAAAATAACGCCATTCAAACCCTTGTTGAGATATTCATCTTTGACTGCGACAAGCGCAAAATCAATATCTTTTGGCTTTTTGATTGCTTTCAACAATTTCAAAATTGTGCGTGGGTACAAATGTCCGCCCGACCCGATGAGCGCTTTTGAAAGTGACGGCAAAGTGAGTGCGAATGCAATAGGCATATCATTTTTGTCAACAACAAGTGCCATAAGGTCAGTGTTCAGCGCGAGTCCAAACTGACTCAAAATAAGCTCGCGTGTCTTTTTGCTGAAAGGGACTGTGCCATAGAGCTCGCCGTATCCCTCGTCGACAAGGTCGAATATATCGTCGCCATATTTTGCAAGAAAATCTTTCTTAGACATATCACGCACAACTTTCAAATCATACTTTGCTAAAATTTTGTTACCAATGCGCTCATAGCGTTCATCTATTTGTTCTGGGAATTTAATGCGGTACTCGACCCAATCGGCGTCCTTAGTAAAGCCGTAATTTTCAATCAATTTTGGATAATAGTCATAGTTGTACTGCGTCTCGTATGTACAAATGCGGTCAAAGCCCTCAATCAAAAGCCCCTCGCGGTCAAGGTCATTAAAGCCAAGTGGCCCAACAATTCCACTAATATCGCGTGCTTTTGCCCACGTCGCGACGGCGTCAAATAATGCATTCGCGACTTCTTGGTCATTGATTGCGTCAAAGCGCGTAAATCGAACCAATTTGCAGTCGTGCAAGCGATTGTATGTATTTTGAATAATTCCCGCAATTCTGCCGACAATTTCCCCATTGCGCTCAGCCAAATACAAAATAACTTCACATTCTTCAAACGCGGGATTTTTATTAGGGGTGAACATATCAAGTTCGTCAGCAAAGAGTGTCGGCACATAATGCGGACAACCTTTGTATAATTTATTGACAAACTCCGCAAATTTTTTTAACTGCTTTCTTGTTTTAACTTCAATTATATCTACCATTTGTTTCCCTTCTTTATTGTAATACAATATTACTAATATAAGCGCAACTTCATATAATGTCGTTGTGATTAAAAATACATCAAATTATATCAATTTTTGTAGAAAAAAGCAAGGATTTTGAACCGCAAAAACAAATAAGTTGCTGTCAATTTCCTTGCTACTCTTTACAATTATTTCGTCTTTTACAAAATAATAAAGTTGATATGAAAAATTTAAACATTTCAAAAAAACTGTGATTTATTATACAAATGATTCTCTCGAAACATCAATGTACGGCAAATTGCAAATTTTGTCAAGTAATTCTTCGTCATCTTTGATAAGCCGTTCGCGTTCTTGGCTTGTGATTGTCTGCACATTGAAATAGACAATGCGCCCTTTCTTTGTTCTCATCACAAAATTATCATTATCATTTACCCCGATTGCAATTGCCGAGTGTTTCGACCCGTTGATTAGATGCTCAAACGCCAAAGTTGAACCGAAAATAATGGCCTTACCGCTAGATATAAGTTCCGCAATTTGGGTAAAAACTCTACGAATCCACCCACACTCATAATCTTCGTCATATGTAAATTTCCAATCTTTCGGCACGCGCACATATAATTCTATGCCACAAATATTATTTGGCAAGAATTCGTTGTCAAGTGTGGACAGCCCTGCAGTCATTATCAAACGATAGTCCGCGTCTTGTTTTGGTTTGACATCAAGCATACAAATGACTATTCCATTATTTTCAAGCATAACGCCGTCTTGAATATCTCCAATATTTTCGCTGATGTATTCTGTAATTTGGTCAATTTTTTTAAAATTTTTCTTCATTTTCATAATAAGTTTTTTCTTCATTTTCATAATATTTCTGCCTTTATGCAAGATATTATAGCACACATTTTATTTTTTTTCAACTAAATACAAACAGTAGAATTTATGCGCGGGGTGGAAATTCGCAACTCCATACTGCAAGTGCGACATTGCTTGCGCGGACACACAACAGCAAAAACAACAAAAAAACGGATGAGAGAATTCTCATCCGTTTGCAATCTATTGAATATATTTTTTGGTTACTTGTCTTCGTATTATTTCTCCCAGTGAATATCTCTATTCACTTTCGTC
>CAZAYL010000035.1:0-9105 GCA_964489405.1 uncultured Lachnospiraceae bacterium
TAGGAATCTCGCGAACCGCGTGCCCCGCGTGCGGTATCGCGCCCCCAAGCCCGCCACGCGTCAGCACGATGATAAAATAATTCCTTATTATGCTAGCGCGGTCAATACATTCTAAGTAATATTTTTGTCTTCAATCAATTGACTAAATGAGTCATTAAAGTGTATAATTAATTATAAAAAACAGCGCACATCACATAGAAAATAACGCGCTAGCAAAAGGAGTAATATATGAATAAAATTGTACTTGTTGGGTGCGGGAATGTCGGAATGGCATACGCATACGCGCTACTTACTAGCGGAGCAAACGTCGATGAACTTTGCTTGATTGACATTAACAAGGAATATGCCGAGGGGCAGGCGCAAGACTTGAATGACGCCGTTCCATACTGCGACAACGCGACGCGCGTGTATGCGGGAGAATATGCAGAGTGTTCAAACGCGGACATCGTCGTCATATGTGCAGGACGCAATCAAGAAAAGGGCGAGTCGCGCCAAAAATTAGTCGACAAAAATTATGCGGTCTTTGACGACATTATCGGCAAAATTGCAAAAACAAACTTTGACGGCATTTATCTTATCGCGACTAATCCTTTGGATGTTATGACGACAATAACGCAAAAATTGTCGGGGTTTGCGCCCGAAAAGGTCATCGGGAGCGGAACAGTTCTCGACACTGCGCGCCTTAAGTTCTATGTCGGCGAAAAAATCAATATAAACCCGCGCCACGTACACGCATATGTCATTGGCGAACACGGCGACAGCGAGTTTGTCGCGTGGAATAACGCGCTAGTTGCAATGAATACGGCAGATTTCTACCTTTCCGCAAGTGAAATGGCGGAAATTGAGGACAAAGTCCGCAAAAGTGCATACAAAATCATAAATAAGAAGGGTTTCACTTGCTATGGAATTGGAATGAGCCTTGTCAAAATTACTAATGCGATTTTGCAAGATTCGCACGAAGTATTGACGGTTTCGGCGTATGATAGCGCGCACGATATATACTATTCGCGTCCGTGTGTCGTCAATCGCGTGGGAATTCAAACGGTCATTGATTTGCAGTTGTCGCCCGCTGATACCGCACGCCTTAATGCGTCAATCGATGAAATCAAAAATTACTACAACGCTATTCCAAACCGCGTATAGCGACAGGGCTATCTAGAGCTAGCGCTAGGCGGACTATGGGGCGCGATACCGCACAAAAAGGATTGATTTTATCATCGTGCTAGCGCGTGGCGGGCTGTGGGGCGCGATACCGCACGCGGGGCACGCGGTTCGCGAGATTCCTACGCTTCATCAAACCCTACAATGCGGGTTTGATTTTCGCTCTGAATGACCCTAAGAGAGTACTTGCACTACTTTAATAATAATGAATTGTTTTATTATAGTAGTACTAATACTTGCTTAAAAAATAAATCTTTGTATATATTTTGATACAAAAGTAAAAAATTTGTGCTATAATATAAATATGATATTAAGTGGAACAATAAAAGCCGTCATTTTTCAAAATGAAGAAAATGGTTACACGGTACTTGTCATAAATGGCGGTGGCGTGGAAACAACGTGCGTCGGCACGCTCCCGTCGGTCAATATCGGCGAGTCGGTTGAACTTAGGGGCGATTATACGACGAACAAAAATTATGGTGTGCAGTTTAAGTTCACGCACGCAAAGATTTTGCAACCTAAGACAATAAATGGGATTGAAAAATATTTGCAAAGTGGACTTATTAAGGGCGTGGGCAAAGTTACGGCAAAAGCGATTGTCGACAAATTCGGCAAAGACACGCTTGACATCATAGAGTTCAACCCGTCGCGACTTACTGAAATTCGTGGGATAAGTGAGCAAAAGGCGCTTGTTATTGCGGAGAGTTACATCAACGTTAAACGTATGCAGGACACAATTATGTTTTTACAAGACTATGACATAACTCCGCGTATGGCGATTCGCATATACGAGACGTACCACGACAAGACAATGGAGAAATTGCGCACCAACCCGTATGCGCTTGTCGAAGACGTGGACGGCATAGGTTTTTTGACAGCGGACGAAATCGCAAAAAAATTGGGCATTCCATTTGACAGCGACTTTCGCTTACGCGCGGGGCTTTTGCACATCCTAAAGGACGGCGCGGACAATGACGGACATACATATATGCCCGCAAGCGAGGTATACGATGGCGTGACCAAAATTTTGAAAATTGAATTTCAAGATTTTGAAGAAAAACTAGAGAAAGTGCTCTTTCAAATGCAAATAGATGGCGTTTTGAAACAAGAAAAAATATACGGCACAGAAGTTTTGATGTTGACAAGATATTTCAATATCGAAAAAAGTTCGGCGAAAAAAATTCTCACACTGCTAAACAAGTCAACATCTAAAGATGTAGATTTTAGCGAAGAAATTGACAAATTCCAAGAGATTAATGACATAGAACTTCACGCGCAACAAAAACAAGCGGTTCAAATGGCGCTAAATAATGGTTTTTGCGTCATAACTGGGGGTCCTGGTACAGGTAAAACGACAATCATCAAATGCATTCTCAGTCTTATGAAAAATATGCGCAAAAAAGTGCTTTTGCTTGCTCCGACGGGCAGAGCGTCAAAGCGTATGAGCGAGAGTTGTGGCGTCGAAGCAAAGACGATTCATCGCGCGCTTGAAGTCGATTTTGCAAGTGAGGGCAACTGCTTTAAATACAATGAGTACAATAAATTGACGTGTGATTGCATTATAGTCGACGAAGTTTCAATGGTTGACGTGTCATTGTTCAACGCCCTTTTAAAGGCGGTCAAGCGTTCGTGCCAAATCATACTTGTCGGCGACAAAGACCAACTACCGAGCGTCGGCGCAGGTAATGTTCTGAGCGACATCTTGGGAAGTGGTTGTGTGCCGTTTGTGTGTCTTACAGAAATTTACCGCCAAGCAAAAGAGAGTTTGATTGTTCTTAACGCGCACGCCATAAACGAGGGGCGAATGCCTACCATTGACAACAAAAGCAAGGACTTTTTCTTCCAATCAAAAGGGACACCTGTCGAAATGCTTGATTGTATAAAAGAACTTGTCATCGAAAGACTGCCAAAATTCACAGGTGTCGAGCCGTCCAAAATTCAGGTTCTTGCGCCGATGAAAGTTGGGGTTTGTGGCGTCGAAAACTTGAATAGAGTGTTACAGCAAAAAATAAATCCACCCGCGCGATACAAGAGTGAACTTTTTACTGAGCGCGTTACGTTTAGACTATATGACAAGGTTATGCAAATTGTCAACAATTATGAAATTGAGTGGAATAAAGAGGATGAAAATGGCTTTATTGAACACGGCGAGGGAGTATATAATGGCGACCTTGGCACAGTTACAGACATTGATTTTCACACGAGCGAAGTAACAGTTACGTTCGACGACGGGCGCGAGTGCGTGTATCCTAAAAATGAATTAATCAACTTAACCCTTGCGTATGCGATGACAATACACAAAAGTCAAGGCAGTGAGTTTGACGTCGTCGTCATCCCAATCATCGCGGGGACGGGCAAAATTTTGACGCGCAACTTGCTTTATACCGCAGTTACGCGCGCGAAAAAGATGGTCGTGCTTGTAGGGAATAAATTTTATCTCAAAAGAATGGTCGAAAACGATTATACCGCCAAGCGTTATTCCGCGTTAAAGTGGTTTTTGGAACAAGGCGAAAATCTCTTTGTTGAGGGATACGTTGGGTCATTAGTGGAGTAGGAAATTGAATTTTTTTAGTTATTGTTGCAAAAAAATGAAAAAAACAGCACTAGATTCACTATATCCAGAAGATATCAAGTGCTTCGGGTGTGGCAAGGACTTGCCAAAGAAAAATATCTACAATATTTGCCCTACGTGTATGCCGTCATTTGAGATAAACGACGGCAAGGTTTGTACGCGTTGCGGAGCAAAAATTTATGGACAAGCAGGGTATTGCTTTGAGTGTAAGAACGACGAGCGATTTTTCGACACAGCGCGCGCCCCGCTTGTCTATTCGGGCGTAACACAAAAATTGATTAGGCACTTTAAATACGACAACGCAAGGTACCTAAAGCGGTATTTTGCCCGATTGCTTGCCGAAGAATATGCAAAAAGTGGGTTCGTCGCAGATGTTGTCGTTCCTGTACCGATGAGTAAAGAACGTCTAAAAGAGCGCGGATATAATCAAGCACTGCTACTCGCGGAAGAGTTTTGTAAATTGATTGGCTTGCCACTCGACAAAGATAATTTTGTGCGTGTTCGCAACACTGAGTCGCAAACGGCAAAATCGCGAAAAGAAAGGCAAAGCAATCTTGAAGGAGCATTCAAGCAAATTGACAAAAATGCTTTTGTGCACAAAAACGTCTTACTTATCGACGACGTTTTCACAACGGGCGCAACCGTCAACGAGTGCGCAAAAACACTCCGCGCAAGCCACGTGTATGTTCTCACAATCGCTCATCCTAAAACCCGCATACACTCGGTCAGTACCCCCGCCCCTATTCCACACACCTTTAAAGGGAAAAGATAGGAAGTACTATATCAAATATTTATAATAATGACGAATTTAACTAAAAAATGAACAACCGAGAAAACTCAGATGTTCTTTTTTAGTTAGAAAACAACGATAAAGAATTTATTTTTTTAAGCAAAATATTGCATATAATGGGATAGATTTTATGTTATTTTCAAAACCGAAGTTTTTACTTGATACGCGAATAGCATATTCAGGTTGATATTTCTGCATATACAATTTTAAACTTTTCGCTTGAACATTGTCAGCATACTTACATTCGATTGGAATAACATTTGAATTTAATTGAACAACAAAATCTACTTCAGCTTTCCCATTTGATTCCCAATAATAGGGATTTAGTCCAATTGATATTAGTTGTTGCATAACATAATTTTCAGCAATAGCACCTTTTGTGTTGCTCGAAATGTTGTTTGAAATAATGCTTGGAATTGTTATGTCAAGACTGCAAGCGAGTAGACCTACATCACTCATATAGATTTTATAAGATGTGAAATCCTCATATGTTTTAATCGGATAAAATCCCTCTTTTACTTTATTGCAATTATATATAATCCCCGCAGTTTTCAACCATTCAATAGAAGTTTCATAATCTCTAGCTCTTGCACCACTACCAATAAGCGAGTATTGGAACTTGTGGTTATCTTTGGCAAGTTGACTAGGAATGCTTCGGTATGTTGCAATTATTTTATTACTTTCTTTGATGTCAGTATATTTTGTCATATCTCCATAATAGTTGCTTTTAATTTCATTTTGTGCAATGCGAGCATAATCATAATCTTTTGTGTTAAGGTAAGCGTCGACAACTTCAGGCATACCACCAATCGCTAAATATTTATGATAATAATCTAAAAGCAATTGATGTATAGGTTCTTCTATTGGCGAGTTGTTGTTAAAAGATTTTCTTATAATTTCAATCAAATCATATCTTTCAAAAGCCATAAGAAATTCTTCAAAGTTTAATGGGTACATTGTAATGGTGTTCACTTTGCCAACAGGAAAAGAAAACTTGCCACGATTTATAGCAACACCAAGCAAACTCCCAGCGGAAATTATATGATATTGGGGTGCTTTTTCATAAAAATATTTGAGAGAAGTCAAGGCGCGCTCGCATTCTTGAATTTCATCAAAAATAATCAAAGTGTAATTTTCGAGAATTTTCTGGCCAGAAAGAGCTTCAAGTGATGAAATAATTTTTTCGGGGTCTAAGTCTTTTGAAAAAATGTCATTCAAAGAAGAGTTGCCTTCAAAGTTGAAATAAACTATGTTCGCATAATTTGTTTTCCCAAAATTGACTATAGAATATGTTTTTCCAACTTGTCTTGCACCATACACCAAAAGAGGTTTTCTCCTACTGCTATTTTTCCAATCTAATAACTGTTTTTCGATTAATCTTTTCATATAAAAATTCTCCATTGCAAGTAATATATCATAAATAAAAGCAAAAAGCAAGCGATTTTGCCAAAAAGTGGAACGACTTTTTGGCAAAATTTGCTTTTATGGGGTATAAGTGGCTGTTTTGGGTAAATTTTGATTATAAAATTTTGTGAGTAAATGTTTAGGGCGTTTGGCAATATGGGGGGTTAATTTGCTTGTTAAAATGGAAATAATTTGGTATAATATGGGCAAATTTTATATTAGAGGTTGACAATGAACATTTTTAAGAAAATTTTTAAATCAGATAATACGCGTTCAATTGAGAAGATTGAAAAGGTTATCGCAAAAGTCGAGGCGCTTGACGAGAGTTACTCCAAGATGACCGACGCTGAACTTGCGGGCAACACCAACATCTTGAAAGATAGACTAGCAAAAGGCGAGACGCTCGACGACATTTTACCTGAGGCATTTGCGACGGTTCGCGAGGCGTCAAAGCGCGTTTTGAGTATGAAACCGTACCACTGCCAACTCATCGGCGGTATGGTTCTGCACCAAGGGCGCATTGCGGAGATGAAAACGGGTGAGGGTAAGACTTTGGTTTCAACCTTGCCAGTGTATTTGAACGCACTCGCAGGCTTAGGTGTTCACGTCATTACGGTCAACGAGTACCTTGCTGAACGCGACGCTCAATGGATGGGCAAAGTGCATAAATTCTTGGGGCTTACCGTCGGCGTTACGCTTTCGGGTATGGGTCCCGATGAGAAAAAGCAAGCATATGCTTGCGACATCACGTACGGCACGAATAATGAGTTTGGTTTCGACTATTTGCGCGACAATATGGTCAGCGACTTAAGTCAAAAAGTTCAGCGCGGGCACACATTCGCGGTAATCGACGAAGTCGACAGCATTTTGATTGACGAAGCACGCACCCCACTCATCATTTCGGGGCGCGGATTCAAGTCTAGCGACGACTACAAGACGGCGGATAGATTTGTCAAAACATTGAAAGCGGACGACTATGAAATAGATGAAGAGAAAGATAGAGTTAGATTAACTGACAGCGGTATCGAAAAAGCGGAGAAATTCTACAAAATAGAGAGTCTTTATGACGTCGATAATATGGAACTCAATCAATTCATCAACAATGCGCTTATTGCAAATACGCGCAAATTCCGCGATACACACTACATTGTGCAAGACGGCGAAGTTGTTTTGGTCGATGAATTTACAGGGCGTCTTATGCCAGGGCGTCGCTTGAGCGAGGGCTTGCACCAAGCAATAGAGGCGAAAGAGAACGTCGACATCAAGGACGAAAGCGCAACGCTTGCAACAATCACTTTCCAAAACTACTTTAGAATGTACAAGAAATTGTCAGGTATGACTGGTACAGCTAAGACGGAAGAAACGGAATTTAGAAAAATTTACGGACTTGACGTTGTTTCAATCCCAACCAATAAACCAGTGCTGAGAATCGACGAAACAGACATTGTTTATTCAACAGTCAAAGGGAAATTCAAAGCGGTCATTGAGAGAATCAAGCAAGCATACGAAATTGGCCAGCCCGTCTTGGTGGGTACCGTTTCAGTCGCAAAATCTGAGGAACTCAGCAATGAACTCAAGAAAGCAAAAATTAAGCACGTCGTTTTGAATGCGAAAAATCACGAACAAGAGTCAATGATTGTCGCACAAGCGGGCAAACTAGGCGCGGTAACAATAGCGACAAATATGGCAGGACGTGGTACGGATATTTTGCTCGGCGGGAACCCTGAGTTTATGGCTAAACAAAAGTTAAAGGAGCTTGGCTACAATGACGCGCAAATTGAACTTGCGACAGCGTACCACGTTCCAGACAATGAAGAAATTCAAAAAGCACACAGCGAATATGAGCAGTTCTATAATGAATTTAAAAAGGAAACAGACAAGGAGAAAGAGCAAGTCGTTGCGCTTGGCGGACTTTTGATTATCGGCACCGAACGCCACGAAAGCCGTCGTATTGACAACCAATTGCGCGGGCGTGCAGGGCGTCAAGGCGACCCTGGGCATAGCGTGTTCTATATTTCACTTGAAGACGACCTTGCCAGAATTTTCGGTGGCGAAAAGATGAAATCAATCGCAAATTTCTTCAAACTCAATGAGGACGAGCCAATTCAGTTGCGTATGCTCTCAAGGGGCATTGAGTCGGCGCAAAAACGTATCGAAGGTAACAACTACAGCCAGCGCCGTTATTTGATTGAATTTGACGATGTTCTTAACCAACAACGCAGTTTGATTTACGCTGAACGCGACAAGGTTTTGGCGGGCGAAAATATGCACAAGCAAGTTTGCTCGATGCTTTCTGAGCAAGTCGAGAATGCTTTGGATGGCGTTATTGACCCGAACAAAGTTTGGTCAGAATGGGACATTGGGGAAATCAACAAGGAACTTGAAGAAAACTTTTTTGCGAAGGGCGAAAATTTCATCACCGAAGACAAAATTGAAGACTTTGAATTGCCTGACCTTAAGGATATGGTCGAAAAGGAAGTGCTTGCGCGCTTTGAAGCAAAACGCAAAGAGTTTGACGACCTTGGACTTATGCCATTTGAGTTTATCGAGCGCATAATTATGTTGAGAGTTGTCAACCACTTCTGGATGGAACACATCGACACAATGACGGCACTTAAGCGTGAAATTATGACGCAAGGGTTCGGTAACCAAGACCCTATTATTCCTTATAAGAAAGAGGCAAGCAGACTTTATTTCGATATGATTGACAAAATTGACCGAAATATCGCGATGGCACTCTATAGAATGGAGAAACCTGTCGTTGAAGTCAAAGAAAAAGTCAACCCTTACGCAAATGCAAACGCACAACAGGAAGCGCAAGCTACAAATTCACCTGAACCAGTGCGCCAAGCAAAAACAGACAAAGTGTGTGGACGTAATGACCCTTGCCCTTGTGGAAGCGGTAAAAAATATAAAAATTGCTGTGGGAAATAAATGTTCTATGAGCTTTGTTAAATACAAACGATTTTGATATTAAGGACGGCGGTTGCCGTCTTTTTTCTTTGTATATTTTGCGCACGTGCGAAATTGTGGCTGTCTAGAGCTAGCGCTAGGCGGACTGTGGGGCGCGATACCGCACAAAAAGGATTTCTTTTATCATCGTGCTGGCGCTAGGCGGGCTTGGGGGCGCGATACCGCACGCGGGGCACGCGGTTCGCGAGATTCCTACGCTTCATCA
>CAZAYL010000036.1:0-8557 GCA_964489405.1 uncultured Lachnospiraceae bacterium
GTCTGCTTATACGGACACGCCCATACCTTGACAACGTAGCAATCTCCCGGAAGGGGTCGCGGTTAGTTATGGGCGAATGTACACTTTGACAGCGCTAGCCACCTGTAGCGACGGGGCTATCCCCGTTGCTGGCGCGGGGCGGGCTTGTGGGCGCGATACCGCACGCGGGGCACGCGGTTCGCGAGATTCCTACGCTTCATCAAACCCCACGTTGCGGGTTTGATTTTCGCTCTGAATGACCCAAAGAGAGTACTAGCAACTACTTTAATAATAAGGAATTTGATTTTATTTTATCATAGTGGTACTCATTACTTGCTTCATCAACGCTGAATGGCTCAAAGTATGTATTTATAACTACTTTAATAATAAGGATTTATTTTAATATAAAAAGAGCCACAACCCAATGCAATGGGTTGTGCTGGGACTCTTTTTTTTAAATATTGTTTTATTTTTTGTCATTATGTCATTATGTTTTGTGTGTTAATTTATTGTACCACATTCCCTTCGCTCGCAATGACATAGAGCCTTATAAAAAAACCTTGATGAAACAATTGCTTCATCAAGGAAAAAGTCTATAACAATAATTACAAAACATTTTATATGTTTTCTGGGTATAAAAATATAAACATTTGTAATTGTTTATTAAAATTAAAAGGAGTTTTAAAAAAATGAAATAAATTACGATGACACATTATAGACTTTTTACTTTGTCAAGATACTTGCGGTATTCTTCATACTGTGAATCTTTGACATTCGCGTCGAGGGTTTTTACTGCTTCCTTGGTCTTTTTGTCGAGATTTTTGGGTAATTCCACGCGGATGGTAACAATGAGATCCCCGCGGGTATTTTTTCTTAAAACGGGCACACCTTTACCCTTTAATCTCAAGACTGCTCCAGTTTGAGTTAGTTCTGGAATAGTTAGCTCTAGTTTTCCTTCTAGGGACGGCACGAGAACTTTTCCCCCGAGAATACTTGTCGTAAATGGAATAGGTATTTCTACGCGCAAATC
The DNA here is from genome assembly GCA_964489405.1 of uncultured Lachnospiraceae bacterium. Classification (GTDB taxonomy): domain Bacteria; phylum Bacillota; class Clostridia; order Christensenellales; family UBA1242; genus CAKVOD01. The sequence continues at coordinate 1,010 of CAZAYL010000036.1, forward strand.
ATTGCCGTCGCGCGTCAAAATTGGGTGTTTTTCGACGCGGACTCGAAGCAAAAGGTCTCCATCGTATCCGCCATTTCTTCCGCAATTTCCTTCCCCACGCAATGTCAAAATTTGGTCGTTGTCTATTCCCGCTGGCACAGTAACTTTGATTGTTCGAATTTGCTTGAACACTCCTTTCCCGTTACATTCGGCACAGCGTTCTTTGATGATTTTGCCTTTGCCACCACAAGCGTCGCAAACGCCTGCTGTTTCCATCATCCCAAAAATAGTTTTTTGAGTATAGCGCACGTGCCCACGCCCACCACACTTTGAACAAGTTTGGAATTCAGTCCCGTTTTTCGCTCCTGTTCCTTTACATTTGACACAGCTCTCTTCGCGATTAATTTTGACTTCTTTGACACACCCAAAGCACGCTTCTTTGAATGTCAAATTAATAACTCCACTTACATCCTGCCCATCTCTAGCTTGGCTTTGTGCGCTCGTGCTACTTCTAGCACCACCACCGCCAAAGCCACCAAATAAGTCGCTAAAAATGTCCCCAAAACCGCCAAAGTTGGCACTAAATCCGCCTTGCCCGAATCCCCCTGCACCGCCACTAAATTGTGGGCCGTCTGCAGAGCCATAAGTGTCATAATTTTTACGTTTTGTTTCATCTCCGAGCACGCTATATGCTTCGTTGACTTCCTTAAATTTCTCAGCCGCTACTTCGGGGTTGTCTTTATTCAAGTCAGGATGATATTGTTTTGCTTTCTTTCTATATGCTGATTTAATTTCGTCGGCGGTTGCATTTTTGCTGACGCCGAGAACATCATAAAAGTCTGCCATAATTGTTTCCTCTTTCTATGTTTTGTTTGTGTAATTAATATTGATTTATTCAATTTACATTTTACTACACGCACTCAACTAGTAACAATTATTTGTTGTCGTTGTTATCTCCGTCAGTTTGCTTGTAGTCTTTTTCGTCGACAATGATTTCGTCATCATTCTTATTTTCGCTTGAGCTATCGCTTGCTTGTTCGCCTTGTGTAGCTGATGCTTGAGCATAGAGTTTTGAAACAACATCACCGCTTTCTTTTGAAAGTTCGTCCATTGCTTTGCGAACGTCGTCAGTATTTTCAGATTTCATTCCCTCTTTTGCTTTGTCGATAGCATCTTGCAATTTCTTTTTGTCTTCTTCGCTAACTTTGTCGCCATTTTCGCGGAGCAATTTTTCAATAGCCAAAATCATACCGTCGCATTGGTTTCGAACTTCGACAAGTTCTTTGCGTTTCTTGTCTTGTTCGGCGTATTCTTCCGCTTCTTTGACTGCTTTATTAATATCTTCATCTTTTAAGTTAGAAGATGCAGTGATTGTGATATTTTGTTCTTTGTTCGTGCCAAGGTCTTTTGCTGAAACGTGCACAATACCATTTGCGTCGATATCAAATGTAACTTCAATTTGAGGTACGCCACGTGGTGCTGGTGGTATGTCGTTCAAACTAAATCTTCCAAGTGTTTTGTTGTCCGATGCAAATTCGCGTTCGCCTTGCAATACGTGAATGTCAACCCCTGGTTGGTTGTCAACTGCAGTCGAGAAAACTTGTGATTTCTTTGTTGGAATTGTTGTGTTTCTCTCAATCAATTTCGTGAACACTCCGCCCAATGTTTCAATGCCAAGTGAAAGTGGGGTTACATCCAAGAGCAACACATCTTTGACGTCTCCGCCAAGCACTCCCCCTTGAATTGCTGCACCGATAGCGACGCATTCGTCTGGGTTGATGCCCTTGAATGGGTCTCTTCCAATCAAATTCTTGACTGCTTCAACTACTGCAGGAACACGCGTTGACCCACCAACAAGAATAATTTTGTCAACTTCATTTAATTGCAAACCTGCATCTTTGATCGCGTCTTTTGTCAATCGGATTGTTTCTTGAATATAGTCTGAAATCAAATCTTCAAATTTTGCACGAGTCAATTCATATTCTAGGTGTTTTGGACCCGTTGCGTCCGCTGTGATATATGGCAAACTGATTGTGGTTTTTTGTGCTCCAGACAAGTCAATTTTTGCTTTCTCGGCACTTTCTTTCAATCTTTGAAGAGCTGTTCTATCTTTTGACAAATCAATGCCATTTTTATCCTTGAAATCTTTGACTAGCAAATCAATAATTTTGTTGTCAAAGTCATCTCCGCCAAGACGGTTGTTTCCTTTTGTTGCCAAAACTTCAAACACGCCGTCCCCGATTTCCATAATTGATACATCGAATGTACCACCGCCAAGGTCATAGACGCAAATTTTTTGGTTCTTATTCTCTCCCTTGTCAAGTCCGTATGAAAGAGCGGCGGCGGTTGGCTCGTTGATAATTCTCTTAACATCGAGTCCTGCAATCTTACCTGCATCTTTTGTTGCTTGACGTTGTGCGTCGGTAAAGTAGGCTGGAACAGTGATGACTGCTTCAGTGACTTTTTGTCCTAGATAACTTTCAGCATCTGCTTTCAACTTGCTAAGAATCATTGCTGAAATTTCTTGTGGACTATATTGTTTGTCGTCAATTTTGACTTTGTGGTCTGTCCCCATTTCACGTTTGATTGATGAAATTGTGTGTTCTGGGTTTGCGACGGCTTGGCGTTTTGCCATTTGCCCTACAAGGCGTTCGCCGTCCTTTGTGAACGCGACAACTGACGGGGTTGTGCGCGCTCCTTCAGAGTTAGCAATTACGGTTGGTTCTCCACCCTCCATAACTGCTACACATGAGTTGGTTGTTCCTAAATCGATTCCTATAATTTTTGACATAATTACCTCCTTGTGTTTGGCGTCAATTCAAAACTTTCGCCATACATCTATATTATAGTTTATTTATATTTTGTTAAAATTTTTGTTAAATTAGTGTGCAAATTACTTTGCTATTTTGACGACTGAGTGTTTAATTACTTTGCCGTCTAGAATATACCCCGTTTCGATTTCTTCAATAATTGTTCCGCTCGGTTGGTCGCATTCTTCGCTGATGACTACATCGTGAAATTCGGGGTCATAATGCGCGCCAACGCATTTAATTGGTTCAATTTTAAGGTCTGCAAAGGCTTTTTCAAACATTTTTCGTATCAACATTAGCCCTTGTTTACTATTTTCGTCCTGCATATACTGCATTGCGCGGTCAACAACATCAAGCGACGGCAAAAATTCAATTATTGCTTGTTTCATTCCGTCATTTTTTGCTTGTTTGATTGCCTCGACGTTGCGACGACGATAATTGTCGAAATCTGCTTGAACTTGGCGGGCAAGATTTAAATATTCGTCCGCGAGATTCTTTTCACTTTGACACGCATTTTGCGGTGCATTGTCGTGATGACATCCGCAATTGCAGTGTTCTTTAGGGGGGACAGACCCATTTTGGTTATGGTGCTTGTGATGATGATTGTGATGTCCGCACCCACAATTACATTTGTGGTCATCGTCGCCATTATCATCATTTCCCCCGCTTGTTGATTGGGTTGGATTTTCACCTTTAGACGCTTGATTTGTTGAATTATCTAAACATTTGCTTGACTGGTCGACGCAACCACAGTCGCAATCTTTATCGCACATTGATGTAGCATTATCAACGCAACCGCAGTCGCAATCGTGATCGCACGCTGAAATTGAGTTATCGACACAGCCACAATCGCAGTCTTTGTCGCAAAGTCCTAGTTGGTTAAGCAATTTTTTGACAACTGCAAGTTTGATGACTACATCAATTGCCAAGTTTTGCTCTTTTAGTTTTGTCATTATTATCATCTCCTTAAATTGACTATATATAATAGATAGCACGACGCTATTAATTATCTTCTTCCGTTGGCGAACCATAGTCTAATAGATCCGCTTTATTAAATTCATCAACAATAAATTTTAGCGCGCTAGAAATTTTTGCATAATCCATACGTTTCGGGCCAATTATGCCAACGCTGGCGATGTTTTCGCCGTTGATTTTGCAATGTGCCTTTGCTATCGTGCAGTCAGACAATTTCTCATTGCAAATTTCGTCGCCGATTTTGAACTCAACTTCAGTGCTTGCGCTATCGTCATCGATTACGTCTTTCAATCTTTCTTTGTCTTCAAGGAATTCTAGGACGTCTTTGACTTTCTCGACGTTGTCGTACTCGGGATTTTTGAGTAGTTTGGTTGCGCCTTTGCTGTATATATTGCTTGATTGCGCATATCTTTTTGTAAGGTCGACGAGTGAATTGAGCACCATTTCAAAAAACACTGCATATTCGTTAAGTTCCTGCAAAATTTCTTTATGCTTTGTACGGATATTTTCCGCCATTGCACCGATTGACATACCCTTGAATTTGTTGGTCAACACTTTGCTTGCGTCTATGCAACTTTGCTCATCGATGACTTGCTCGGTATCAAGAGTGTTATTAAGTAAGCCGTGCGATGTTTCAATAAGCATCAACGCTTGACAGGTCATTAGCGGGATGATTTTGATGTTCAAAATCTCGAGCTTTTCGACTCCGCCAAATGAAACAATTGTTGGATAGTCGGTAACTTCACTGATTTTGTCGGCGACGACTTTAAGTAATTCGCTCAAATTCATTGTTCTGCGCTCAAAAACGCTTTTGATTTTCATTAGTCCGTCAAGGTCAATTTTGCAATTATTTTGTAGCGCGTTGACAAAGTAGCGATATCCCTTTGTCGTGGGGACACGTCCGCTAGACGTGTGCAACTGCTTGAGATACCCCATTTGCTCGAGTGCGCTCAATTCATTGCGGAGAGTCGCACTTGACAACTGTGAATCGGTTTTGCTAACCATTGCCCCGCTTGTAATCGGGCTGGCGGATTCAATGTATTCCTCAACCGCTTGATACAAAATTTGTTGCTTGCGCGGACTCAAATCTTGGTCAATCATAATGCACCTTATTTATTTTCGACTTTTTGAGTCGACTTTAGCAGTCGACGTGTTTGTATTGTTAGCACTCTCAATCTTTGAGTGCTAACCGTATTATACTCCTATTGTATGCGTTTGTCAACTAAATATAACAACTTTTTTTGAAAAATTTTATTTTTTTTATTTTTTTTCGCAAACAAAAAAGTACATAGCATTTTAACTATGTACTTAAATAATGCAGTGCCACTCAATTAAATCTGTAGCGATGGGGCTGTCCTAAGCTAGCGCTAGGCGGGCTGTGGAGCGCGATACCGCACAATAAGGAACTATTCTATGGTGCCAGCGCGTAGCAAGTTTCTGGGCGCGATACCGCACGCGGGGCACGCGGTTCGCGAGATTCCTACGCTTCATCAAACCCCACGTTGCGGGTTTGATTTTCGCTCTGAATGACCCAAGGTAAGAACTTCTACTACTTTGATGATAAGGAATTTATTTAATAATAATGGTGCTAATAACGGCCTAACAGCGCTGAATGACCCAAGGTATGTTTTTGTACTTGCTTTGATAATAAGGATTTATTTCACTATAGCAGTACTAATACTTGCTTGATATGTCTGTATGACACATAGTGTGTGCTTATCACTGTTTTGATAATAATGTTAATTCGAAATGTTAACTCAAAATAATAACTATTTTCTTCAATTCTCATATCACGACCCAGTTGTTCACGTTGCCGGCACCTTTTAATGAAATAGTTATAGCAACTGAACTGCCTGAGACATTACTAAATTGTTTTTCGCGTGTTTTGACATTGTCGATTGTACTTTCTAGGTACAATGTTTCGTAGACTTTGAGTGTAAAGGTAGAACCTTGTGCGACTTCGAAGTTCAGAGTTGTTCCGTTCCCCGCAACAAATTGTTTCGTTACGTTATTATTTTCATCGAGCATATAGATGATGTACTTTCGCGTGTTGTTGACTGTTACTGAAGCCCTAACTTTGACAACGTTGACTTGCCAATTGGCGGTATATGCTAAATTTCCAGTTGTACCTTTCTGAACGCTAACGCTTGTTTGTGCCGTTGTACCGTTGCTCCCTGTCCAGCCTATGAATGTATATCCGCTTTTCGTCGGTGTTGGCAAGGTAAATGTTGCGGTTTCAACGGTGTATGTTTTTTGTTGTTCTGAGATACTCCCGTCGTTTAGAGTATACGTGATGTTATATGTAACTATCGACCATTGTGCTTGGACGGTGCCGTCCGAATCGCCGAATGTATAGGTATAATCACTTAGGCTTCCTGTTCCTGTGCCACTCGTGAGTGTGTATCCAGTCAAGGTGTATCCCGTCTTGGTAACCGTCTGCGGTAAATCATAGGTCGACCCCGCACCCTTGGTAATCACTGTTTGGCCATCATAACTCCCACCATTCATATTAATTGTCAAGCTTTGCAATCCAGTCGCAAAAACCCTAAGTTCGGGCCATTTACGTCCGCGTTTGTTCGTTACGTAACAACCCTCGGCGTCCGGGTCATAAATCCAAGTGTTTTGAAAGTCCCAAACCGCTTCCAAAGTACTTATGTTACTATCACTCAGATTTAAATAGTTTCCAAGAGACGTCTCGCTTTTCACCTCGAAACCGTTCTCCCACGAACCTTTCCAACCCTCACTTTGATAACTTTTCCCATTCCCTAGTAAATCCCCACATCCAACTCCATAAGCCATATCGCTTACATACCGCAATTTTACACCCTGCCAATAGCAATTTTGCTTTGTTCCTATTTGTTGGAAATAGTGAAACGGATCGACTTCGTCAGTGTTATAGCATGTGCCTATCCAGTAACAATTTACCGTATTCGTTCCACCGATTCCGCTTATAGATTTTTCGTAGTCTGTAGTCTTGAACGTTCTCAATCCTATAAATCCTGTACAATACGAATTACTAACAACAACTAAAGCCGTCGAGTTCCCTACTATACCACCACCGATTACGTTATGTTCTCGATAAACGTCCCCAACATTAGCGCAACAAGAAATATTCACGTAGCTAGCTTCGCAAATCAACCCGCCAACGTTGGTAGATCCACCCGATGTTGTGCTTGCAAATGTCTGCACATTACCATAATTTATACAATTTTGGACGGTTATCGGGTTTGATTCGGTGCCAATTGCGGAATAGATAAGTGAAGCGCGACCACCCAAGTACGTTCCGTCAGTGTCAGTTCCAGATTTGTAACAATTGATTTTGACGTTTTTGATCACAGCACCTGCGCCGACGTACTTGAATAACCCATAAAAAGCTTCTTGTTCGTCCGTGAATTTTATCGTAATGGTGTAGCCACCACCGTCAAATGTACCTTCGAAAGGTTTAGTATTATCATTTGAAAGCCAAGTCCCTTCATAAACTATATCACTTTCGATTTTGTAAAAATCGGACGATCCCGACGTTCGAATATTTCCGTTAGCAGCACTCATTTCGTCAGATGTCGCTATTAAATAAGGATTTGCCGCGGTCCCACCACCGCGCATGTTGTCACCACCAGGAGCCGCATCTACTTTTCTCAGCGTATTGTTTCCATTTTGGATAAAAATAACGCAAAATGCTAATACAAACGCCAAAAGCCACAGGACGATTAGCGTTGTGGTGCGTTGATTATTTAATTTAGTTTTTGTACCATTGGGCGTGCAATATCGATTTTTTGCACTATAT
>CAZAYL010000037.1:0-8475 GCA_964489405.1 uncultured Lachnospiraceae bacterium
CTACGCTTCATCAAACCCTACAATGCGGGTTTGATTTTCGCTCTGAATGACCCAAGTAAGTACTTGTACTTATTTTAATAATAAGGAATTATTTGATAATAGTGGTACTAATGCTTGCTTTGGTAATAAGGTATTTCATTTATATAAGAATAAATTGAGCGATTAGATTAGGCGATTAGGAGTGCAAGTTCATTTTGAAGCATTAGCGCGGATATTTGTGCATTTTTGAGCATAGCGGAGAGGCGTGTTGAAGTAAGTGAAGATTCGACAAGGGTGTTTAGGAGTTCAACGGCTTGGTTGACTTTGGCTTGCGTCAATGAATAGGATGTATCGGTTATTTGGGACGCATAGTTGCGGAACCCTGCTGAGATGTCGCTGGCGCTTTCGAGCAATGCTGTGAGTGCGATTTTGACATCTTGCGATGTGATTTGGCTAGTGTCTAGTTTGACGGACAAGTCATAGAGCTTTTGGTAAGTAGTTTTGAAAATATCGAGTGCTTGCTGGACGCAATTTTCTTGTTCGTCGTCGACTATGCTTTCGAGTTCGCAACGATTGATTTCGACGAGTTTGACAGTGGCGGTGGTATAGGTCAATTTTACTTTCTCGAGAACGCTTTGTGCGTCGGCGGAACTTAGGTATGCGGACGCGATGACGTTGTAGCCGAGATCGTACATCACGTAACCTGCTCCGCCTGCGAGTTTGATTTCGCTAGCAAGCTTTTGTGCGTCGGTTTCACTTTCAAAGTTATTGATATTAATCATAAACACATTAAAGCTTTTTGCTGTGGCGGACTTTGATTTGTAGAGTGAGACTGTTGAGAACGCGAGAATGTTTGAAAACGCGTTGGCGACAAAAAACACTGTTATGCAACTGATTGCAATCATTATTAGGGCAAAAACTTTGCGCACGGGGTGCTTTTTTCTTTTTTTTATTTTTGGGGTGGTGGCTAATTTGCTCGTTGGCACGCGGTAGGCGTCGTATAGGTCAAGTTCGTTCATATATTCTCCAATTGCAATGTTTTATTCAATTTTATGCTTTGCTTGTAGTAAAATATTCTTTGCACGCGAAATTGTGAATTTTTTGTCAATTTATAAAACAAATTTTTCATAAATTTTTAAAAAGTATGTTATTTTTAATTGCATTTGTGGAAAAAAGTGTTATAATATTATTGCACAAATTTTTTTGTGTCAATTTTTATTTGGAGATGATTATATGAATATTAAACCATTATTTGATAAAGTCGTTATAAAACCGATTGAAATTGAAGAAAAAACAACTTCTTTTGGCTTTGTTTTGAGAAGCAGTGATCAAGAAAAACCTTGTGTTGCGACGGTTGTTGCTGTTGGAGATGGGGGGCTGATTGACGGGAAAACTGTTGAGATGAAAGTTAAGGTTGGCGACAAGGTTATATTCCCAAAATATAGTGGGACTGAATTCCATTTTGAAAATCAAGACTACATTATCATTAAGCAAAGCGATATTTTGGCGTTGATTGATTAGTTTTGAGAAAATTTTGCATTTCTTGCTTGATATGTGGCAAAAAATGTGGGAAAACGATGCTTTTTATGATAAATTGTCCTACTATAGCAAAATTTTACACTTGAGATAAATTTATCATTAATATTGAAAAATTTTATATAATATTATTTTTTAGGAGGCTATTTTTATGGCAAAACAAATTTTATATGGCGAAGAAGCAAGAAAGGCGCTTGAGAAAGGCGTAAACACACTTGCGGATACTGTCAAAATTACATTGGGTCCTAAGGGGCGAAATGTTGTCATCGACAATAAGTTTAGTACGCCACTTATCACTAATGACGGCGTTACGATTGCTAAATCTATCGATTTGAAAGACCCGTTTATGAATATGGGTGCGCAAATTATTAAGGAAGTTTCAACAAAGACTAACGATGTTGCGGGGGACGGGACGACGACGGCTTCCCTACTTGCACAAAGCATTATTCGTGAAGGAATGAAAAACACTGCTGCGGGAGCGAATCCTATGATTTTACGCAAAGGCATTGACAAGGCGGTTACGTTTGTTGTCGATGAATTGCAAAATAACAGCAAAAAGATTGAGGACAGCAAGGCGATTGCGCAAGTGGCGTCAATTTCCGCGGGCGACCCTACGGTTGGAGAATTCGTGTCTGAAGCAATGGAAAAAGTTGGCAAGGACGGCGTTATTACCGTTGAGGAAAGCAAGACTATGCAGACGGAACTTGAGATTGTTGAGGGTATGCAATTTGACCGCGGGTACTGCTCCCCTTATATGTCCACTAATATGGAAAAAATGGAAGCTCAACTTGATGAACCTTTGATTTTGGTTACTGACAAGAAAATTTCGAACATTCAGGAAATTTTGCCACTACTTGAAGAGGTTGTTAAGAGTGGGCGTCCGCTATTGATTATTGCGGAAGATGTTGAGGGCGAGGCGCTTTCGACTTTGATTTTGAACAAACTGCGCGGGACTTTCAACTGCGTGGCTGTCAAGGCTCCTGGGTTTGGCGACAGACGTAAGGCTATGCTTGAGGACATTGCTATTTTGACAAATGCGACGCTTATTTGCGACGAGATGGGCATTGAACTCAAAGACGCGCATATGCAAAATCTTGGGACGGCTAAGCAAGTCAAAATCACAAAAGACAACACGACAATTGTTCAAGGCGCGGGCTCAAGCGATGAAATTGCGAAGCGTGTTGCGTCGATTCGCGCGCAAATTCAAAACACAACTAGCGAATATGACAAAGAGAAGTTGCAAGAGAGACTTGCTAAACTTGCGGGGGGAGTTGCGGTTATCAATGTTGGCGCGGCAACTGAAGTTGAGATGAAAGAAAAAAAATTGAGAATTGAGGACGCGCTTGCTGCGACGCGTGCGGCGGTTGAAGAAGGCATTGTTGCGGGGGGGGGTACTGCCCTTGCAAAAATTATTCCTAAACTGCAAAAGTTTGTTGAAACGCTTGACGGCGACGAAAAGACGGGGGCAAGTATTATTGTTCGCGCACTTGAGGAACCTGTGCGTCAAATTGCAAGCAATGCAGGACTTGACGGTGGAGTTATTCTTAACAAAATTCTTGAGAACACTGACCCGAATTTTGGGTTCGACGCACTCAAAAATGAATATGTCGATATGATTGACGCGGGTATCATTGACCCTACTAAGGTTACACGCTCTGCCCTACAAAATGCAAGTAGCGTTGCTAGTACATTGTTGACAACCGAAGCACTTGTTGCGGAAATTCCTGAACCTGAAAAACCTGCAACACCACAAATGCCCGATATGTATTAATTAATTTTGATTATAACAAAAAGACACTAGAATTTTTATAAACTCTAGTGTTTTTTGTTAATAAATAATTGTAAATTGAGAATGTCTTTGCATTATCATTAGAATAATAAATTTTTGTCGAATTTGGCGAGAAATTCGTTGCGGAAGTCCATTAGGCGGTCGTTGCGGATTGCGTCTTTAATTTTCTCCATTAGGTGGCAGAGAAAGTGGATGTTGTGGATGGAAAGCAATGTTCCGCCGAGTGCTTCGTCTGCGTTGATAAGGTGTCGGACGTATGCGCGCGTGAAGTTTTTGCAGGTGTAGCAGTCGCAAGTTGAGTCGATTGGGGTAAAATCTTCCTTATACTTTGCGTTGCGAATGACAAGTCGCCCTTCGCTTGTAATTGCGCTCCCTGTGCGTGCGATTCGAGTCGGTTGGACACAGTCAAACATATCTATACCGCGGATGACACCTTCAATCAAGCAATCGGGACTGCCGTGCCCCATTAGGTAGCGCGGGATATTTTTGGGAATGTGTGGCATCATAACTTCAATGCTATGCCATTTTTGCTGTTTGCTTTCGCCGACGCCGTAACCGCCAAATGCGATGCCGTCTGAGGCGTATGGCAAACATTCTTCCAAACTTTTTAGTCGCAAATCGTCAAACATATTCCCTTGCACTATTGGGAAAAGCACTTGCTTATCGTTTTTGTGCGCGTCGAAACAGCGTTTGAGCCAAAGGTGCGTGATGCGGTCAGATTCTCTTGCTTTTTCATAACTTTCGCCGTATTCGGTGCTTGAATCGAATGCCATAATGATATCCGCGCCAAGGTCGTTTTGTATTTGAATGGCTTTTTCGGGAGTTATAAATTTCTTTTCTCCGCTGATATGCGAGCGAAATTCGACACCTTCGTCATTGCGTTTCTTCATTGTGGTCAATGAAAAAACTTGGTAGCCCCCGCTATCTGTCAAAATCGGCTTGTGCCAATTCATAAAGTTGTGCAAGCCCCCCGCTTTCTTGACGGTTGCTTCCCCTGGGCGCAAAAATAGGTGGTATGTGTTTGCGAGAATAATTTGCGCTCCGCATTCCTCGACTTGTCGGGGTGTCATTGTTTTGACGGTTGCTTGTGTGCCGACGGGCATATAAACGGGTGTTTCTATGACGCCGTGTGGCGTTGTAAGACGACCGATACGCGCTCCTGTTTGGGCACATTCGTGTACGACTTCGTAACTAAAATTTTTGTTTCTTTCTCTCATATTTTTTCCTTTTTGGGGGGGATGCACTTAATTATTGTCTGCTGGGGCGTCTGATAGCACAAGCTTTTCAAGTTCCTCAAGTTCTTGCTTTTTAGTTTTATCAAGACTAATGCCGAGATGTTCATATGCGCGCGGAAGTGCAACACGTCCGCGATTTGTGCGCGCGATAAATGCAAGTTGCAACAAATATGGTTCAAAAACATCTTCAAGGGTGGTCGCTTCTTCCCCTGTTGATGCTGAAAGCGTATCAAGTCCAACGGGACCCCCGTCAAATTTTTCAATGATTGTACGCAAAATTTTGCGGTCGGTATAATCGAGTCCAAGTTCATCTACTTCCATCATATTCAAAGCCTTTTGAGCCATTTGTAGGTCGATTACGCCTTGCCCGACAACTTCGGCAAAGTCGCGGACGCGCTTTAAAAGACGGTTTGCAAGGCGGGGCGTCCCGCGTGAACGCTTAGCAATTTCAATGCTAGCGTCGTCGTCAATGCGAATATTTAATATTTTAGCACTACGGCGCAAAATTTCAGCAAGCTCGCGCTCATTATACATTTCAAGTCGCGCCAAAACGCCAAAGCGGTCTCGCAATGGTCCTGTAATCATCCCTGCGCGGGTGGTCGCTCCTATTAGTGTAAATGGCTGGATTTTTAAACGCATACTGCGTGCGCTTGGTCCTTTGCCGACGACAAAGTCAAGGGCAAAATCTTCCATTGCAGGGTACAAAATTTCTTCGACGGCTCGGTTCAACCTATGAATTTCATCGATGAAAAGGACGTCATTTTTGCCGAGATTTGTCAAAATGGCGGCAAGGTCGGCGGCGTGTTCGATTGCGGGCCCGCTCGTGATTTTTAGTTGCGTGCCGAGTTCACTTGCGATGATGTGTGAGAGCGTGGTTTTGCCAAGTCCTGGGGGACCAAACAAAAGCACGTGGTCGAGAGGTTCTTTGCGACTTTTGGTTGCTTCAATGTAGATGCGTAAATTTTGCTTGAGTTTTTCTTGCCCGATGTAATCGTCGAGCGTGGTTGGTCGCAAACTATTTTCGACATCTATGTCGGTCAACTTTTTTGTGCTAGTTATAAATCTATTATCTTCATAATCCATATTTTTTACCCAAATGCTAAATTTATTTTGATATCTTTGCTAACTATTAAGATTTTGGAGTGCGCGACTGACGAGTTCTTCGGCTGTTTTGCACTCATCGGCAAAACGTTTGACAAGCATAGTTGCTTGTCCACTTGGAATGCCAAGACTCACGAGTAGGTCGATTGCATCCGCGACGTCTTGGCGCGCGAGAATACTACTTTCGTCAAGATTATTGACACGCATATTAAGTGCGTCGGTGGCACTGACTTTGTCTTTGAGTTCCAAAACAATACGCTCGGCGGTTTTCTTGCCAATTCCTTTCGCTTTGGAAAGCATAGTTGCGTCCCCGTTAATGATACACGCGATAAGTGATGAATATGGCTGACTTGACAAAATGGCAAGCGCGCTTTTCGCTCCAACGCCTGAGACGGTTGTCAATTTATTGAACAATTCTTTTTCTTCGAGTGTCGAAAAGCCAAACAGAGAAATACCATCGTCCTTGACAAGCATTACGGTGTGAATGTGTGCGATTTCGCCGATTGTGGGCAATTGGACTAATGTGGTATTCGAAACATTAATTTCGTATCCAATGCCGTTGTTTTCGATGATTGCATAACCTTCGATTTTGGAAATGATTTTCCCTTCGATATAATTTATCATAATTATCCTTTTGTTTGTTATTTATTCTCCACTATCAAATTGTCCCTTCCGACTAGACTCATCTTAACTATATGGTTTGGTTGCAAATTTACAACAATATACTAACATCAATTGCATTTACCTTTGTGCTGGAGCACTTTACACTAGTGTATGAGGTTGTCGACTAAGTTTTGGTTGGTTTGTCCGTGGCAAATTGCGACGGCGAGTGCGTCGGCGGCATCGTCGGGGCGTGGTATGTCGGTAAGGCGCAAGATACTCTTTGTCATATATTGCATTTGGTGCTTATCTGCACTCCCTGTCCCAGTTAGGGCAAGTTTGATTTGCATTGGCGTATATTCATAGATGTTTTTGGTTTTTTGATAACATGCAAGTAATGTAACCCCGCGCGCGTGGCTGACGGGTATACCTGTTGTTATATTTTTCATAAAAAACAACTCTTCAATCGCGATTGCGTCTGGCTTATATTTGTCAATCAAAGCATTGACTGAATTATAAATTGAAAGTAGGCGCTCGGGGAAAATATCGTCTTTGGGTGTAGATATGATGCCGTAATCAATTGCTTCAAAGTTGTAATTTTGCTTCTCGATAAGTCCAAAACCGACAGTGGCAAGCCCTGGGTCAATTCCTAAAATAAGCATACAATTCCTTTTATATTAGAATTTAACATTGTGATAATATTCTTGAATGTCATCGTTGTCGTCGAGTTTTTCAAGTAATTTCTCAAAACTTTCAATTTTATCGTCATCAAGTTCCAAAAGACTTTGCGCGACCATTTCGGCTTGAGAAGACTCAATTTTGTAGCCCTGCTCCTCGAGTTGTTTTGCGACATCGAGTACTTTACTTGGGTCTGTGTATACAATAAATTCATCGTCGTCAATTTTGAAATCCTGCACGCCGTCAAGAATAATGCAAGCGTCTTCCAATGCTGAAGCTGGTTCGCCGTCAAGGGCAATATTAATAACGCCGAGTCTATCAAACATAAATGACACGCAATTTGTTGTCCCCATACTACCACCACTTTTTTCAAAAATGTGGCGGACATCCCCTGCTGTGCGGTTTTTGTTATCCGTCAAAGTATTGACGATAAATGCTGTCCCGCAAGGGCCATAACATTCGTACGTAACTTCTTCATAATTATTTTTGTCGCCAAGCCCTGAAGCGTTTTTGATACTGCGCGCGATGTTGTCATTTGGCATATTGTATTGCTTTGCTTTGGCGATTGCTGACGCAAGGCGTGGGTTTAAGTTTGGGTCAGCACTGCCCCCGACTTTGACTGCGACTGAGATTTCTCTCCCGATTTTTGTGAAATATTTTGCTTTTTGGGCGTCAGATTTTTCTTTTCTGTGTTTTTTGTTCGCCCACTCACTATGACCTGACATAGTTATCTGTTATCTCCTTTCAAATTGTACTTAAATATATACATCAAAATACCTGCAGAAACTGCAACATTTAATGATTCAATATTTTTATCCATTGGTAATGTGATGACTTCATCTGCCACAGCTTTGACTTGCGATGAAATGCCGTTACCTTCATTCCCAACAACTAATCCTATTATATCACAACTGCGCTTTATTTGCAAAGCGTTTTTGCCATTTAAGTCAGCTACGAAAAGGGGGTAACCATATTCATTTTTCAACTTTACGAACTCATCACGCTTGCATTTTGTTAATTCTAGTTTGAAAACTGCGGTCATTGATGAATTTATCACTTTTTCCGAAAAAACATCGACACAATCTATCAAGATGACACGCGCAAACTGCGTGGCAAGTGCAGTGCGCAAAATCGTGCCAAGATTGCCCGCGTCTTGGATGCCGTCAAGGACGATAAAATTCGTTGTGGGGCGTGTGTTCACAAGCGCGGGTTGCTCAACGACTGCAAGAACACCTTGCGGAGTTTTTTGCGATGACAATTCTTTTAGCAATTCGGCGGAAACTTGATATTTTTCGCATTGAAATTCATTGACAAATTCTGCGTTTTCGGGGGTATACAAGATAAAATCAAATTGCACGTTGAAATTTTTGCAGTCGAGTAGACTTTTGCATCCTTCAATTATTAATTTTTTATAATCGTTTCGTCCTTTTTTTGTGTGTAGTTTTTCGACGAGTTTTATTTTTTCGTTTTGCTTTGATGTGATAATCATTTTTGCTCCTACTTTTTCATAATTCTAGCATTTTTTGGTGTAAATTTTATAATAAAAGCTTTATTGAG
>CAZAYL010000038.1:0-3823 GCA_964489405.1 uncultured Lachnospiraceae bacterium
AAGTTTCAAAACAAAGTTTAGCAATGATTGCTCTTTCAATCTTGCTCGCAATTTCAATTGCACTCACATTCACATTCGCGTTGCTCACAGATAGCAAAACCGCGACGGGAACGATTAAGTTCAGCGGTTCGGGTTCTTTGAGTTGGAGCGGGTTTAAGGGTATAACCGCGGCTTCATCGGAAAATATAACATTCTCGCTTGACGAATCTGACTACCAGATATCGTCAGACGGAAGTTCTGCAGGCCTGAAAAACAACTGGTGGAGTAACGCGAAAGTTACATTCGCAAACGGTTCCAGCAAGAACACCCTGTATTATAGGGTAAATGCTGCATGGAAAGTGACCGGATGCGTGGGGGCCACTATAACAGTACAAACCGGCTCTTTAGATGCAAACGCCGAAGGAACGGCAACGAAAGATGTGCTAATGACTAGTGTACTTGGTAATTTGAATTTGAGCGACCTGGATGCGGAAAAGATGCAAAATGTTCAAACGTTAGTTATTACGGCGGAGTTCAATTATGGAAAAAACTATAGCGGCTCACAAGGGTTGGGAGGTGACAGCGCCTAATCCTTTAAATATGCCTTTGGACTTGCAATTGTTATGTTTTTGATGATTGACGAACGGAGCTGACTGGATGCTTGGTAATTAAGAAAAAAAATTGAACCCTAAGTGTGCGTACGCTTGGGGTTTTTTTACAGGATAATAGAGTATCGGGACTTTAATTGAAGCCCAAAGATTGCAGTCGCAAAACAATTGCAAAAATTGTGAAAATTGTGGTATACTAGAAGAAATACGATTCGAATGGTGGTGGAATGAATAGTTTTGTAAGGTATATTGGTTTTAGTTTAGCGATATTTTTTACAAGTTTGATGTTTGTTGGTTGTAATGAAGTTTCGCTAAAGAAGATAGAGATAGAGGGTCTTCCGTCGCAGACTATTTTTGTTGGCGAAACTTTTGAACTGCAGATTGTTTTCAATCCCGAAACAACTACTGACAAACGCGTAGAGTGGTGGACTCCGCAAAATGATTTGATAGAAATTGAAAAAATCAATGACACGCTAATTTCCGTCAAGACTTTGGGCGCTGGGAACATAACGATTTTTGCGCGCGCTCTTGACGGCAACATAACAAAGTCGGTTACTTTTGACATTGCGACGGGGGCGGTGGACTTGCGCTTCGAGGATGCGCTGAACGGCGTTATAACGCGCACGTATAATGCTGAGCCACAACAGGTTGCGGTTACTAACGACTATGAAAATGTTGTGTACAAATATCTCAAAAAAGGCGAGTCTGTAGCAACGGCAACAGCTCCAACTAGTGTGGGCACTTATACGATAACAGCATCTGTTGAAACGGCAAACTATGTTGGCGAAAGCACGGCGGAACTTGTCATTCAACCCCAAGTAATTGAAGTTAAGGCGGATAATAAAGAGAAAGTTTATGGCGCAAGCGATGTTGCGCTTACCAAACGCATTGAGGGGCAAATTTACGACGAGGGGGTTGTGATTACTGGTGCGCTTTCACGCGAAAAGGGCGAGAGTGCGGGCAATTACAAAATAATTGAATCCGAATCACAAAAATTTGTGGCAATTGGCGAAAATGCAGAAAATTATAATGTCAAATTTATTGAGGGAAATTTCTACATCCGCAAGGCAAGTTTGCGCGTCGACGTGAGTGTTTCGTCATTTTATTATGGTTGCGAACCCGGTGCAATTAGTTATAGCGTCATTGGATTGAAGAATGATGACACAGTGGAGGCTTTAGGCATCAATATTGAATATCCTGCGAATCTACACGACGCGGGCTATTACAAATTAGACTGCACTGCGACAACGACAGACTATGAATTGACATACAACAACGCAAAATTTAGTGTTTGGCGCGCACCATTGACGATAACTATCGGCAATGCTCAGAAAGTCTACAAGTATGATGACCCAGAATTTTCTTACACCTTATACAATTCAAATAATACCGCAGACCACTCAAAATTGTTTTATGATGACGCTCTAAATATTGAGTTGGTTCGACAAGGTGGCGAGGATGTTGGCACTTATTCAATCACTCTTGAATGTAAAGACGATCACAAAAATTATCTAATAACTACAAATAAAGGCACTTTTACTATTAACCGCCGTCAAATTTGTGTAGTCGCTAGTGACTCGACGAAACGCTATGGGCAATCTGACCCAGAAATGTCTTACGAATTTGACACGCAAAACTTTGACGCACCAATAGAAGGCGAAGTCCAAATAGTCCTTTCGCGACAAAGTGGCGAGGATGTGGGCACATATACGATATCTCCTTGCGGAAATCAAGAAAAAAACAATTATGTTATAAATACAAAAAACGCCACTTTTTCAATTACCCCTGCCCTTGTAACACTCAAAGTCGATGACATTACCATTCCTTATGCCGACCCTGACCCAGCGTTTACATATTCGGTTGATTCGAGTGGAGATGCGTTACTTGAGAACAATGAAATTGAAGTAAATTTTACGCGCGCAGAAGGTAGCGAGGTTGGCACGTATTCCGTGGCAATCGAAATTGTCAAGGCGGACAAAAACTATGAAATTACTACTCAGACGGGCGTTTTGACCATTAGAAAGAGATATTTGTACTACAATGTAGGTTCATTGTCGATGGCGTATTACCAAAATCTCGATTCATCAAGTTTAAAAATCGTTCTGAACGAAAGCAAGAGCGATGAAAATATTGAAAATATTAAAGTCATAGACAACCTAGATGTTGATTTGCCGTGGAAAAATGATGTGGGCGAATATCCGATAACAGTGTCATTGGGAACTGAAATCCCGAACTACGAGATTGAGTTTTCAAAGGGGACGCTTATGATTCGACAAGCCTATGTTTTGTTGAAAGTGAATGATTTGGAAATTTACTACGGCGATGAATTCACATGTGAGATTACAACTAAAGCGGAAAGTCATATAATTTCAAAAGAGTCAACTGCGGACAAAGTAGATTTTGAGTTTCACTTCTATGATGAAAGTGGGAATGAAATCGAATATCCAAAGACCATTGGAAAGTATCGTCTAACTGCCGAATCTATTCAACCCGAAAATAAGCAAAACTATGTGATTTCTATTGATGACGGCGAATTAATCGTCAAACAAGCTGAAATACTTGCAACAATTGAGGACACAACGGTTATCTATGGGCACGAAATAGCTCCAAAAGTTAGTTACACAGTCGAAAATGGCGAGATTGTACATAGTATTGAGTGCGAATACGTTGTTTCGGGCTTTGATGTTGGCGAGCAGTCTATCAATATAAGGCTTTTGGAGAGCGAGGGCAGTGAGAACTACAAAATTATTTGCGACGACGCAAAACTCACAATCACTCAAGCCGACGTCATTATTAATCTTGACGCGAAACAATTCAAATACGGCGAGCCAAAATCCCTTTCGTTTAGTTTTGGGGAAGGGACGGACGAAGTGTTTTTGCAAGATCAGTCAAATTTATCTATAATCTTTGGTAATCTTGAGACAGATGTCGGCACTTATGATATAGTTTGCCAAACTGTTGAAAAAGATGATAAACACAACTATAATGTAACAATAAATGGTGCGCAATACCAAATCATTGCACGCGAGTACAAAGTGAGAATTGATAGTGTTACGAAAAAGTATGGCGAGAGCGACCCAACATTTAGTTATACTATGCTTGACGGTGGAGATGCACTATTGGACGGAGATGAAATTGTCTTAGTTTATTCGCGCGCAAGTGGCGAGAATGTAGGCGAATATGAGATAACCGCTACATTGCAAAGCGTAAGCGCCAATTACAATGTAACAATTGAA
>CAZAYL010000038.1:3923-7463 GCA_964489405.1 uncultured Lachnospiraceae bacterium
TGAGATAACCGCTACATTGCAAAGCGTAAGCGCCAATTACAATGTAACAATTGAAGAAGGAACACTCCAAATTTTAGCGCGTGAATACAAACTAAAAATAAACAACACAAGCAAAAAGTACGGCGAGAGTGAACCAGTATTTAGTTATACAGTACTTGACGATAGCGACAATATTTTGGAAGAAGATAATATTGTCTTAGTTTATTCGCGCGCAAGTGGCGAGAATGTAGGCGAATATGAGATAACCGCTACATTGCAAAGCGTAAGCGCCAATTACAATGTAACAATTGAAAAAGGAAAATTGACAATCACAAAACGCACACTCACAATCACAGCAACTGATGTCGAGATCACAGAGGGCGAAACTCCAACTTTTGAATATTCAAGTGCGGGCGACAGTATTTTGAATGACGACATTCAATTTGAGCTTACTTGCGATGATTTGACTGTAGGAACACACCCAATCAATATAACAATCACAAAAAATAATGACAATTATGATGTAAGTTGCATTGCGGGGACGTTGACTGTCATTGCTCAAGTTCCGCAAGAATAATAAAAGCGCCGAAATACGCGCAAATGTTTTTGACTAAAGTGCGCTCCACTGAGTGCAACTAGAAGTTTTGAGAAAAAAAAGGAGAAAAAATGTTCCCAATTAGGCAATCGTGGTTTGAACTCCTTAAAGATGAATTTAACAAAGAATACTACAAGAAATTGACGCAATTTTTGACGGCGGAATACAAAAATCACATTGTGTATCCTGCCCCCGAAAAGGTGTTCAATGCGCTGAATTACGTTCCATACAATGATGTTAAAGTCGTCATTATAGGGCAAGATCCCTATCATCAGCCGAATCAAGCGAACGGGCTTTGCTTTTCGGTTCAACCCGAGGTGGAAATCCCAAGAAGTTTGCAAAATATTTATAAGGAGTTGCGCGACGATTGCGGATGCTATATCCCCGACAATGGCGACTTGACAAAGTGGGCAAAGCAAGGGGTTTTGCTTCTTAATAGCGTGCTAACAGTGCGTCAAAACCTTGCAAATTCACATCAAGGCAAGGGGTGGGAAAACATTGTTGGCAAGGTTTTGGAATTATTGAACACGCGCCCCGACCCCGTCATATTTCTGTTGTGGGGAAACAACGCAAAGGCGCTTGCAAAAAATATTGACACATCAAAACATTTTATTTTGACGGCGTCGCATCCAAGTCCGCTATCAGCAAGCAATGGGTTCTTTGGTTGTAAGCACTTCTCAAAAACAAACGCGATTTTGACACAACTTGGAAAATCTCCAATTGATTGGCAAATCGAAAATTTAAAGGATAAATAATGCAAGAAAAATTTAATCACTATTTCACAAATGACAATCTTGAGCATAAGGAACATTTTATAATATCAGAATTCTTGGGCAAGCAATACAAATTTAAGTCGCAAGACGGAGTTTTTAGCAAAAATAAACTCGACGACGGCACTTTGTTTTTGCTAAAAACTGTCATACAAATGGAAAATCTAACGGGCGCTGGGCTTGACCTTGGATGCGGATATGGAACGATAACGGTTATACTTTCTAAAAATTGCAATGTGCAGATGACTGCGTGCGACGTCAACGAAAGGGCGGTTTTGTTGACAAAAAACAACCTAGAAATAAATGGAGTTGATGCAAACGTGCAAGTTTCTGATGTTGCAAAGGCTATTGCAAAGGATGATTTCGATTTCGTCATTACCAATCCGCCAATTCGCGTTGGGAATGCCATATTATTTCATTTTTTTGAAGAAAGCTATCAAAAATTGCGCGATAGTGGCGTTTTTTATGCAGTATTGCGTAAAAAACAAGGGGCTGAAACATATATGAAGAAAATTGCAAATATATATGGAAATTGCGAAATACTAGATAAACACAAGGGTTACATCATTTGCAAAGCAATCAAAGGAAAAGGAAAATTATGATTACGAATTTCGATTTCAAAAAAAAGTTTGGGCAGAATTTTATCAGCGACAAAAATTTATTAAATGCCATTGTTTCCGATGCGGGGGTCGACAAACAAACCCAAGTTTTAGAAATTGGCGCAGGGGCTGGGGCGCTTACCGAAGTTTTGGCTGAAAAAGCGGAAAAGGTTGTTTCGATTGAAATTGACAAAGAATTGAAACCATATCTCGAAATCATCCGCGCAAATCATCGCAATGTTGATTTCATTTTTGGCGATTTTATGCGCATCGGGAAGTCGGATATTGAATCGCATTTTGACAAAACTTTTGCAGTTGTTGCAAATCTCCCCTACTATATCACAACGCCAATAATTTTTCGTTTACTTGAGGAAAATTTTGACACTTCATCTATGACATTGATGGTTCAAAAAGAAGTCGCCGAGCGCTTTTCGGCCAACCATAACGACAAAGAGTACGGGGCAGTCAGCGTCATACTCCAGAGCGTGTGCGACGTCGTCGTTACGCGAATCGTCAATCGCAATATGTTTTTCCCGCAACCAAATGTTGACAGCGCGGTAGTCAAATTAACAATAAACAGCAATAAGTACGACATCCCCAATCGCGATATTTTCAGCAAAGTCGTGAAATGCGCTTTTATGTGGCGCAGAAAAACTCTGAACAATTGCCTGCAAATGGGTTTCGATCTAACTAAAGCTCAAGCCGAACAAGTAATAACCAACGCGGGGCTAAAGAACCAAATCCGTGGAGAGAAATTATCTATCGAAGAATTCATCAAACTATCTATTTTCATTCAAAAATTTTTCAATTAAAAATTCCGTTTTTCTTGAAATCCACAATTTCAAACCTGGCAAAAAATGAAGTCACCAAACAATATCCAATAAAAAAAAACCAATCAACTTCAACTCTAAAGAATCAAAATTAATTGGTTTTTTTTGTTCGTTCATTTTTCCAATCTTTCAATGCATACTCTCATGGTTATTACAAATTTCACTTTATTATTATGCGTTCGCAGGCATAATCTCAGCGGTAATCGTGAAATTGACCCCGCTCGTACCAAAAGTATTCACGTCATTGATCGATATCGACTTTATAATTTTATCAAAACTAACCGTCATGCTCTGTATTCTCACACCATCCAAAGTACCCGTCGAGTATGTCGAGCTATACTCATCAGTTTGAGTCAATGTAATTTTGCTTTCCGAATCAGCAGCAGTTCCGATGGCCCAAACTAACGAGCTGGAAGCTCCATTCTTGATTGTCACGCTCAGATTAGAAAGCTCACTATAAACCGTATTCTTAAGTGTCGCCACAGTCTTATTGTTTTTAAGATTGAAATCAAAATCTTTATCAGTCAAATTGATACTGGCATCATCGTCACTGTCTATGGTCACGTAGCCGGTACCAGTGTACGACCACTCTACGCTTACTGTTCCGCTTAAGGTAATGGTACCCGTAGCGGTTTTTGTTGCCGACAAAGCAGCGAATGTGAATGTTAGTGCAATAGAGATTGCGAGCAAGATTGATAGTGCAATCATTGCCAAACTTTGTTTTGAAACTTTTTGCATTTTTAATTTTCTCCTTTATTTTTTTGTTT
>CAZAYL010000039.1:0-7049 GCA_964489405.1 uncultured Lachnospiraceae bacterium
CTTGCCCGGAAGGGCAACCCGCCCTATTATGGGGTACCCATACTCATTGACCGCGGTAGCATAATAAGGAATTATTTTATCATCGTGCTAGCGCTAGGCGGGCTGTGGGGCGCGATACCGCACGCGTGGCACGCGGTTCGCGAGATTCCTACGCTTCATCAAACCCCACGTTGCGGGTTTGATTTTGAAAATGGTCAAGTACTTTGTACACTTTTTTAAATGACAAACTGTATTTTGAGTGGGTGGATTGTGAAAGGGTATTCCCTAAAGCGTATTCGTCATTTGCATTGGTATATTATATCCTATCGATGAATGCAACCGTTTATTGTTATAGTAATAAATATAATACTCTATCACTATCCTCAAATCTTTCATACTTATTTTATCGGTTCTTCCTATTTCTACTTTCATTGTTTTCCAAAATGATTCTATGTATTGGTTATGCCATGGGCTTCGTGGCTTAGAAAAACTATGTTGTGCTCCTGACTTCACTATAAACTCATGCACTTGACGACCTCTAAACTGGCTACCATTATCTGTGTGTACATAATCTGGCACTCCATATTTTGCAAATGCTTGTTCAAATGCTTTTCTTAATATATCTGCCTTATAGTCCGTTCCTATACAATATCCAACTATAACTCTTGTTCTTTGGTTTATTATTCCACTTACTATCAACTTCCCATCTTTACATCTAAACTCGCTCATATCTGCTGAGTAAATTTTTGCTGTAGGTGGTGCGTTTTTAATTAAATTTTTTGGGTTTACTTCGACTACTATGTCTGTTGTGTAAATATTATGTGCATGTCTTTTTCTGCCGTGTTTTGCTTCTAATTCGTATTTTTTAAGCACTTTTGTTATTATGTATTGACTTACATATATGCCTTGCTTTTTTAATGCACTTTGGATACGGCGTCTACCATAACTTGATATGTTTTTGTGGAATGTTGAAATAATATTTTTTTCATATGGGAAAATCTTATTTGATTTAAGGTGTTTTTTGTGGTAATAAAAGGTACTTCTGCTAACTTTTAATATACGGCATACTTTGCTAACCTTATAGGTCTTAGCAGCGGATAAAGCACAGTCAACTACTGTCTCTTCATCCTTGCAAAATATGCGTGAGCTTTTTTTAATATTTCAATCTCTTCTTTTGCTTCTGCAAGTTCTTTTTTTAATTTTCTAGTTTCTTGTTCGTGAGTAATAAAATCTTTTTCTCTAAATGCTTTTTCACCAAACTCTCTATATTCTTTAATCCACCTATGAATGGTTTGTCTGTCTAAGTCGTGCAAGTCTGTAACTTGTTTTACTGTTAAATTGTCTTTAAGCACAAGGTTGATTATATCCATTTTTTCTTGTTGGGTAAAGGTTCTCTTAATTCTACTCATAAATATTCCTCCTAATAAATTATACACTATTTTATATTTTTTGTCATTATGATTTGTGTACTAATTTATTGTACCACATTCTTTCGCTCTGAATGACCCAAAGAGAGTACTTGTACTTATTTTAATAATAAGGAATTATTTTATAATAGCAACACTAATACTTGCTTCATCAACGCTGAATGGCTCAAAGTATGTATTTATAACTGCTTTAATAATAAGGATTTATTTTAGTATAAAAAGAGCCACAACGCAATGGGTTGTGCTGGGACTCTTTTTAAATATTGTTTTATTTTTTGTCATTATGTCATTATGTTTTGTGTACTAATTTATTGTACCACATTCCAAGGCTTGCCTTGACTGCAAGTTTGTTTGCCATCTCACAACAACATACTCGCACCAACCCACACATACACCAGTGGCGGTTGCCACCTAGAGAACGGAAACACCATAAATATGTTTTTCGGTTTCAAGGATAATTTTTGTCATTGTTTTGACAACATTGACAGGGTCAATACCTGTGGCGGTTTCGCCCGACAGCATAGTCGCGCTCGCCTCCTCATAAATCGCATTTGCGACATCATTGACTTCTGCGCGTGTTGGGCGCGTCGAATTTGTCATACTTTCAAGCATCTCAGTCGCGACAATGCAAGACTTGCGTTTAACATTGCAAAGAGAAATGAGTTTCTTTTGTATCGCGGGAATTTTTTCAAGCGGAATTTCGACACCCAAATCTCCACGCGCCACCATAATGCCGTCGCTCACGTCCAAAATCTCTTCGACATTCTCGACCCCGCTCGCATTTTCAATCTTAGCAATGAGTTTGATATTCTCCCCGCCGTTGCGCGCCAAGAAATCTTTGACGTCGCGAACATTCTGCGCGCGACTGACAAACGACAGCGCCAAAAGGTCGGCCTTATTCTCAATCGCAAATTTCAAATCAATTTCATCGGCTGGCGAAATATATGGTGTGCTTGGCACAACATTCGGCACATTCAATCCTTTGTTGTTGGACAAAACACCCCCAAATTCAACCTTGCACACAATATCTGTACTCGTGACCTGCTCAACAACAAGCACCACGCGCCCGTTATTGGCAAAAATTCTATTGCCACATTTTACTTCATTGACAAGGTTTTTATATTTTAATGAAACAATGTTTTCATCTCCAACAACGTCTTTTGTCGTTAATGTGAACATATTGCCTGCCTTGAGTTCGATTTGCCCACCAGCAAATGTGCCGATTCTCATCTCGGGACCCTTGGTGTCGACTAAAAGTTTCAGTCCGCGCTCACTGCGCAAATCGGCAAGTGCGTCAACAATTTTTTGTTGCGAATCAATTGTTCCGTGGCTCATATTTATGCGTGCGTAATCCATTCCCGCGTCCATCATCTCGCCAATTTTTTTGCTCGTGTTGCTTGCTGGTCCCAGCGTGCATATAATCTTTGTTATTTTTTTCATTTTTCCTCCAAACACCCGCACTTAGCGCACATTGTCAAATTCTTTCTTAATATCGCGCAAGAACAACTTGCGGAACTCATCTTTGTAGTCAGCGTGCTCAAAAATGATATTGTATAGCGCATTTGTAATTGGCATATCAATATTATGTTTGCGCGCAAGAGTCATCAGCCCCTTAATATTCCCAACACCCTCGGCGGACTTGCCATAGTGCTCCCCTTTGACAAACAATTCGCCCCACATACGATTGTGAGAATACGGCGAAAATAGCGTTGCCTCAAAATCGCCAAGATGACTGAGCCCATACGCCGTCATAACGCTCCCACCCATCGCCTGAATGAGTCTAGCAATTTCATACGTGCCACGCGCCATAAGCGCGCCCTTAAGACACCCCATATCGATACCGTCGAGCATACCCGCGCCAATGCCCAAAACATTCTTGCCAGCTGAACCAATTTCGCCCCCAATGATGTCATCGCCGACGTAAAAACGAATGAGTGGCGATGAAAACTCACCTACAAGCCACTTTGCAAGTTCAATATCATACGAATGAATAATCATACAATTTGGTGTACCTTGCAAAAAGTTCTGCACGTGCCCCGGTCCCACCCACAAGGCGATGTTCTTAGGGTCGACACCACGCTCAATCATAATTTCACTAATGCGTTTGCCCGTTTCGCTCTCAATGCCCTTCATACAAAGCACAAATTTGTGTGAATTTAAGTCAAAATCAGTCAATTGATCCATAAGATTACGCATTTCTTGCGTAAGAATCGAAATAACAATAACTTCATTTTTCATCGCGACAGACAAATCTGTTTCAACCTTGATATTGTCTTTTAGCGTCAAATATTCATTTTTGCGCGTTTCTTGCAACTCCTTGATGTGGCGCGAATCAGGTCGCCCCCACAATGTTATATTGTGCAAATCACTCAAATAATACGCCAAGAATGTCCCCCAACGTCCACACCCCAAAACTGAAATATCCATATTCTTTCCACCTTTCTAGCTAGTGTATACGCACACACTTTGTGCACAACACTTGCATTTTTTATAATGATAATTATATACTATTTTTACTGATAAAGTCAAGCAACACGCCTCACTCCGCCCCAAAGAGCCCTAATTCCACAATATTTCCCCCAACCATATTTTAGCTTTAACATACAAATTCCGCAAAGATTTTCAATATTTGTGCATTTTTCTCCAGCATTTATCTTTCATAAATTTAATGATTGACTTTGTTCTTTATCTAAAATAAATTCCCAAGAATGTTTTAAGTTTAAGATTTTTTGGACATCTTGAGCCCTCATCCCTGAAACTTTGCCATTTTCAATAATTGTTTCTATGTCCGAGTAAGTCGTAGCCACACCCTCTAATATTGCCTGATGTAGGGAATATTTTATGTTAATAAAATAACAAAATGCTCCCCATTTATCAATCATATTTAGCGGAGCGGTTCTGCTTTTTAAAGAAATCCATAAATTTAACTATACAATTTAAAGTAAATTATAACATTTAAATAAGGTGTTGACAGTCAAGGTATAAAGGGTTATACTTTAAATAAAAGAAAAGAACTTTGTTAGAATTTTATATGCAAAAAATAAGATTATTTTAAAAGAATGCTAATAGAAAGATAAAATTATTGAAAAGGTAGAAAATTTATGAATAATACTAAATTAATTCTTTTCAATTATATTGAATTAAAAACAAAATATTGTAAAATAAGAGAAAAGGGGAAAAATAATGCATTTTAGCGGAAGAGTAGATGTATCGAAATTTGCGGATAAAGAGCCACTTAAAGTTAGCGGTGTTTGTAAAAAATTTTTGGTGAACATTGATGGACAAACTTACGTTTTTAAGCAAAATTATAAAACGAAAAAAGATGGCGTTTTAACTGACTATTTTAAAAACCAATTTATGCCAGAAAATGTTGATGAATTACATGGGGATATTGTTGAAGTATTTTCTTCTTATTTTTTGATGAAAATAGGATGTGATTTTGCTTTACCTTATTTTTTTGCTTCTTTGAATGGTGAAAATGGCTGTTTATCTCCAAATTTTAAGGGAAACGGTGAGAAAGAAATTGTTCTTCTAAAAATTTTGATGAATATTAGGTTTGAAGAAATTGTTCCAAAAGAAGATTTTTCAAGTGAGCAAATTGATGATTTCTTTAAGGATTTTGATGCACTTGGAAACAATCGGGAATATTGTTTATCTGTTGATTATATTGTGCAAAATGTGGATACATTTGCAAATTTGAAAATGATTATGAATTTTGTTTAAAAAAAGACACAAACAAGTTTTAAAATATGTTTTTCTCTCTAGACGGCGGGAATTTAAAAAAAGCAATAAGGAACTATCAAAAAAAGTATGAAAAAGTGAAATAAGAGAATAAAAGTTTGTTGAACTTTAATATTTGAAAAATTTGCATAAATTTTGAAAATTTGTAGTTTTTAGTTCAGTATAAAAATCAAATTGTGGTATCAAATAGTAGAAGAATGGTTGATGATAGTGATTTGATTATTTGTTATGTGGATATGAATGAATATAGAAGCGGAGCAAAACGAGCAATAAAATATGCAGTCAAACAAAACAAACCTGTTATAAACATTTTTAGAGAGCAAGATAAACCATTTATGGTATGACAAGTGAAGAAATTGATAAAAAATGGGAAAAGATTAAAAGGAAATTGGATAATTAAATAAATTTATGTTATAATTTTATGTAATCCCAACGAATAAAGATATTAGAAAGAAATACAAAATAAATTTTCTTTATAAAGATTAGGAGATAGTATGAAATATATTGAATTTGGTGAAATAATTAAAACAATGGAAGCAAATCATTATGATTATAAAAAAAATAGCACTGTAAATGCTTTGAATGAAAGAAAAAATGGAAAGATTTATTCAATGCCAGAGCATATAAGCACAATGGTGTTTGCGCTTCTTTCAAATCAAAGACCTTGGAAACCTATTGCGGATAATCGAGAAAATATAAATAAGTTATTTCACAATTTTGATGTTGACTATATAAAAACGACCAATTATCAAGTTTTTGTTGACGGATTACTTGCTTTGTATTGTGGTAATAGGCAAATTCGTAAACAAATGCAATCATTAAAAGATAATATTGAAACCCTTGAACAAATTGAAAAAGATTATGGCAGTGTTGATAATTATTACAATAATACAAACATAAAAGAGTTGTTAAAATCATTAAGTAGTGGTAAATACAAATTAAAACAAATGGGTGTTCCGCTTGTTTCAGAATATTTGAAAGGTGTTGGCATGGACGTTATTAAACCAGATGTTCACGTGTGTAGAATACTTACAAGATTAGGTTATTCAAAATCAAACAAGATTACAGATGATGAAGCCTTTGAAATTTGCTGTGACATTGCAAAAGAATATAAAATGACAAATGTTGAAGTTGATACAATTTTATGGCAATATTGTGCAAATAATTATTTTGAAATTTGTTGCGATAAACCTAAATGTTCAAAATGTTTAGTTAAAAATTGTAAATCAAGACAAGCATAAAATAAGCCGAGAGTTTTTACACCCCGGCTTGTTGTTTTTATTTGTTTATTTTCTAAATACAATTGACTATTTGTCGCAAAGATTGTGCAATTTTTGCGACAAAATTTTTTACTGGGTATGTAAGGTAAAAAAGAGTGCCATATAAAGCACTCTTTATCTTTTGTATTTTTCCAAGAAATTAAATCATTTAATATTTTTCTTTTTAGCATATTAGTACCTCACTTATGGTTATATACTACCACAAAAAAAGGTAAAAATCAAGCGTTTGCATATTTTTGGACACCGTTTTGTGTGTTTTGTGCATATTTTTGGACACTAAAAATGGAATTTTATGCATATTTTTGGATGTTGAGATTGATTAAAGGTTAATCAATTATCCCCACCTAATGAAAATTTGTGGGCTTTTGACCACTTTTTTCATTAAGCATCTAATTTTATATAGATTTGGGGATAACCATTAAAACTTATTCAAAGTCCGTTTTTTATCCCATCATATATATTAAAATATATATTATTTAAGAAAACATAAAAATTTAATACAATTTTGAAAATTTTATGGTATACTTAGTTTGGATTATTGTATTTAAGGAGTAAACAATGGACAATAAGGTTGACATTAAAGAAAACTACATATATAGCATTGATGATAAGTTATTGGAAA
>CAZAYL010000040.1:0-6490 GCA_964489405.1 uncultured Lachnospiraceae bacterium
AGCCCGACGCAAATAACTAATAGAGATGCGATAGCAAATTTCCACGCGTGCTTGACAAAGTCAAATTTTGTCTTCTCGACACTGTCAAAAAATTTATGCGACTTCATTTACACCTTCCTCCCTATATAGATTATATTTTTCAGCTTTTGTGCTATTGAATGGCAAGTACAATTTCATTAACCACCTTGTGATGAATATTGATGAAATCATCGAAACCACAACACCGATTAGCAATGTCGACGCAAAGCCTTGAATTGCACCTGTTCCGAAAATGAACAAGACAATGCCGACCATAATTGTCGTGATGTTGGAGTCTAGAATTGCGGTTGTCGCGCGCCTATACCCGCCCTTGATACTTGCGGGGATACGTTTACCGCGCTTGTACTCATCCTTGATTCTTTCAAAGATAATAATGTTCGCGTCGACCGCCATACCGATGCCGAGAATAATACCCGCGATACCTGGAAGTGTGAGTTGAACAAATGGCAACGCTTGCAAGAAGAATAGCACCATAATCACATAGAATAATAGTGCGATGTCCGCAAGAACGCCCATCATACGATATATAACCGCCATAAAGATGAAAATCAAAATCAAACCGACGACGCCCGCAATCAATCCGCTTTTAATGGCATTCATACCAAGCGTTGGACTGACGACAGAACTCTCATATAGCGAAAGCTCTGCGCTAAATGTACCACTCATAATTTTGAGCGCATACTCTTCAGCGGACGCGCGCGAGTCGATGCTTCCGCCACTAATGAATGTTGAATTCCCCGTTATTTCGGACTCAACATTAAGTGTGCTAAATAACTCAGTCCCTAGGTAGATGTGCACTTGCTTTTCTTCACTGCTCGAAACATCTTTGGTAAGTTGTTGGAATTTCTTTGCCCCAGTGGCGTTGAACTCGACGATGATACCGTGCTCATTATTTTGCGTGCCATAGTACACGTCAGTGATGTCCTTAGCAGTAATGAACGACTCGGCATTTGGGTCTTTTTCTTTCTTGATAGTGAGTTCTGCAGGGTGCCCTATAAGGTCAAAAATTGTCTGTGGGTCGTCGACGTCGGGCACTTCAACACGTATGCGGTTCCCGCTCTGCGTGGTAATAGTTGCTTCGGTGTACCCACGACTTGCCAAGATAGATTCAAGACGGCTGACGGTCGACTTAATTGCTGTGTCTAGGTCCTGCCCACTGCTCTCGTCGGCAAGCTTGGCGTCATACACTGCGGTAACACCGCCCTTGATGTCAAGCCCCATTTTGATAGAATTAATAAAACCATTATACGTCGATGTTGTATATGGAATGTCAAAACGGCAAAACGCCAACACTATTCCTATTACTAGCAATAGTGCAGTCAGCACTATGCCTTTGATTGCTGATTTTTTTGTCATTTAAATTCTCCCTTGAGAAACGCTTCTAAAAGTATATAAGATTTTGCCAAATATGTCAATCATTTGCACCCAAAATTTAACGTTTTGTCTAGTCGAGCGCAAAAAAATGTCGTCAATTAAAATTATTGTCAAATATATTGAATAAAAAACGCTTTAATCACTAAAAATTTGACGCTAAATCATAAAAGTAATTTAGCAATATCACTTATTATCTAAATATTTACACAAAATTTAGTACATTAATTATACACCAATTTTTGCAAATTTGCAATTAAATAAGCACACATTTTGCTCATAATAGCTTAAATTTGTCAAAATGTCGCAATTTTGCTATATTTATTGAACTATTTTGAAAATAAAATGCAAAATAATTGATTTTTTGCACGATTTGATTTATAATATAAGCAAGTTTTCTACAAGTTTTTTTTATTCAATTTTGGAATTTATAGGAACTAATTTTTTATAAAAAATACGACACAAAGGAGAGAATTATGAAAAAGTTTTTTGCGGAATTTAAAACATTTATTAGCCGTGGCAATATTATGGATATGGCTATCGGTGTCATCATCGGGGCGGCTTTCGGCAAGATTGTTACGAGCCTTGTCAACGACATTTTGATGCCACTTCTAACGTGGGCACTCGGCGCTGAGAGTTTGTCCGCACTTTCAATCGTCCTAAGACGCAACGCTGAGGGCGTGGCAACGTTGACGTGGAATTATGGGAATTTCATTCAAACAATCATCGACTTCTTGATTATCGCGTTCTGCATTTTTGTAATTATGAAGATAATTATGAAATCGCAACAAGCACTCAAAAACATAAGCAGTGAACTCCATAAATCAAAGCCGACGAAAGCGCAAAAGAAAATTTTGAAAGAGCGCGGAGTCAACTTGAGAGATAAAAAAGCTGTCAAAATCGCGCTCGACGAACTTGCTAAAGAAGAACAAGCGAAAAAAGATGCGGAACTTGCAAACAAACCAAAAGTGGAAACGCAAGAGGATATTTTGCGCGACATTCGCGAACTTTTGAAAGCACAACAACTCACTCAAGATACTAGCAAAATCACACAACAAAATCAAGAGAACTGATATATATTGCTTTTGATAATTTGCAAAATTGCAACCAAAAAACAAGGGGTTAAGCCGATTTGACTTAACCCCTTGTTTTTTTTGGGGGGGTATAATAGGGTACCCATACACATTGCCCGCGCTAGCATAATAAGGAATTATTTTATCATCGTGCTAGCGCGTGGCAGGCTGTGGGGCGCGATACCGCATAATAAGGATTGATTTTATTATAATGCTGACGCCGTTCAAACCTAAGGGCGCGATACCGCACGCGGGGCACGCGGTTCGCGAGATTCCTACGCTTCATCAAACCCCACAATGCGGGTTTGATTCTCGCTCTGAATGACCCAGAGTTAGTACTTGTACTTGCTTTAATAAAGAATGAATTCTTTTTTAAACTCCTGTTGTTGATGTAGTGCTACAATATTTATCATACATAGTGTCAATGAATGCGTTTGTGATAAGGTCCATACCTTTAGCGGTTGGATGCCCTAACCCATTATTTACGTCTGTAATACAATGTTCAGTCCAGTTGTCGGCTGTCCAAGAATAGTTTGGATAAACTTCTACCACTGTGCAACCGTTCGCAGTACCAATTTGACGTATTGCTGTATTAAATGCTTCCAATCGGGTTGTGTCGACAAAGCCTGTCGATTTTCCATTCATCAACTTAATAAGCGGAATTGTAAATACAACCACTTGTGGGTTTGAGTATGTCGATTTTATCGTTGTAATAATCGTACTATATGCAGATTTAAAATCGTCAACAATGTGTGTGCTTAGCAAATCGTTGATACCCATATACACGGCAACAATATCGGGATTTACTGTCGTGTCACCAGTATTATTATGCAATTGCGTACATCTATTTATACCACTCTTGGTTGAACCGCCATCTTGACTTGAGTCATTGCACGCCATACTGCCTGAACTTGAGTTATTGACAAGGACTTCCATACCCATTTCATCCGCGGCTTGCTTCCACCACATCTGGTCTACACTTGTTATTCCGCCGAAACTATTTACCCCATAAGAATTGTAATTCCCTGGTAGTGTTGTATTATATGTATTGCTATCTGACCATCCAGCATAGGAGGTTAGACTGTCTCCTAAGAATGAGATTTTCTTGCCATTTGAGTAAGCATTCTTCACTTGAGTGGCTTTTAACTCTTCCACTGCGGCTTGTTCTTCTGCTTCCAATTTCGCTAGATTATCTTCGTAAGTAATCATCGACCCGTCTCCACAATAATACATATCACACGGAAAAGCACACTGTAGAGACTTTTTCCAGTTACCAGATCCCCCGCCGTCTTTATACCAATAGTTCAACTGATCTCCGTATTTACTATATGAGTTACCTTGCACCTTTGTAGCATTCGCGTAATCTGTCACGAGCATAATATCGCAATTGCCAACAGCAAAAGCAATCAGTTCATCGGAAGCGATAGGCACACTGCTAACAGAAGTGTAACTATTTGATCCACTATTATATTCACTAAATTTATTTGTATAACTCCAAGGATTATCTCCAATTTTCACATACACATTTTCTTCGTACAAACCATCCCTGTTAGTAGATGAAGTGTTAAGTGTAAATGTAGTGAATGTAAGTTTGTACTTTTTTGTAAAATCTTGACTTGCCCACTTACTACTATCTGACATAATTGTCTTCTTAATAACATACGCATACACATAAATTTCAGTTGTATTATTCGCATCATATGACGTCACGGCATAATTGCCACCGCTTTTAAGAGTATATGTATTAGCAAAGATAAATCCTATCTTAGTTATCGTCTTGCCAGAATATCCTGGATTAAACGACCAACTTTCCGCCATAGCCACACCATATGACTCATCCGCACCATCAATAATTTTATATCCACTAACTTGACCCACGACTGCAGACTTTAAATCTGAAATATACGCATTTTCGGCGGATGCTGACCACGAGCCGATCATTATTTCGATGGCTAGGGTGTCGTTGTAACCGTCTGTCATTTCCGTGATGTCGGCATCTGCCATACCGTCAATATAGGCGTAACCACCGAGTGTATCTGCTACTGGAATACCTGACGCGTAATACAATCCGACTGAATTATTCCCGCCGATGACTAGGGTATCATTGTCGCCGATTTGTAGATTTAGAATGATTTCATTTTTACCCGCTACTACCGAATATGCCGTCATTGAACTTGTAGTCAATGCTGATTTATTCCCTTCTTTTTCCGCAGTTATTACCCCTTGAACGCTACCAGAACCGATGTACAATTGTCCTGCTTTCTCTGCATAGATTGTAATGCTAGAAATACGTGTACCTGAGTATTGCGTTTTCTTAATATTTGGGAAGAAATTTGAAGTGATAGCAACGTAGTTGTTGCTCAAGTCAAGGTATTGCCCTGGATAATAATTCGCCATTGTTTCAGTGATTGGCAATGTATTCTCTCGAATATTTGGGTCTACAGTGCCCGTTTCTTTTGCTTTGATTGACGTGCGGTTGGCGCCTTGCCAAACATAGCCGTCGAAACCTGCGTACACGAGCGCTTCCGCTGTGCTTGCGCCGTCGTTGCCCCTATCGCCTTTCTCGCCTTTTAGACAACCCTTATAGTCCCACTGCCCGTTAGTTTTGACATACACATACCAATTTGACGTGTTGAGATAGGAGTCGCCATTGTTGCCGAGCGTTGTGCTTGGGTTGGTTGTACCGAACAGCCACGAATTGCCTTGGTCGCCCTTATCTCCTTTATCTCCTTTGTCGCCCTTGGCGCCTTGTATATTACTGAGCCACTCCCACGTGTTCTCTGCCGTGCAGACATACACGTCGCAAGTTGATGTGTTGAAATATAGGTCGCCGACTTTCTCTCCGTTGACTTCTGCTGAGATGTCTGAACCTGTGCCCGTAACATCGGTACCAGTCAGCCACGTTGCGCCGTCGTCGCCTTTGAGTGTGGCACTGCCTGAACTCGTGATATTGCCGATGAGTGCCCACGCCGAACCTGAATACTTGTAGATATCTCCATTTGTTGTATTGAGATATAGGTCATCTACTGCGCCCGCTTGGGTTGTTGTTGGTACGCCAGCGCCCGTAATCCACGTTGCGCCCTCTTGGTTGGTTACACCTGAGAAATATTTGCAATAAGTTGAACTTGAGCTTGATAGAGTGCTCATTTCCGCGTTGTCATATATGTATGCATTGATTTCTAGTATTTTAGAAACAATTGCTGTCGCTGATGAATCAAATGAGAAATTTGCAAAAATTGGGTCTAGCGACAAACTTGTATAGTTCGACACTGACGCGCTAGTTGTAAATGTAAAGATTGTTGCGCCTATGATTGTTGTTGTGTCCACGGTTGGCGTGCTTGACAAGACTGTGTCGTTTGAATCATCTCCTATTTTCTTAAAATAGATAGCGTCAGAGCCAGCGGTGTAGGACACTGTTTGACAGCCATAAAAGACAAACGACAATTTGAAATAGGCGTTCGCGTCCGCATTATTTGCGTTTTTCTTTATAAATATCGAATATGTATTATTTGTACTGCTAGTAACTTTGTTATTAGATGTTACACTGCCCGCATAGACATTGCCGTTTGTGTTGTAAAGTATGTTGAAACCTGTTGCGGTTGCGGTCGGGGGCAAACTGAAACTGATGACTCCTGTTGCGGTTTTGCTATCGCGGAGCGCGCCCGATGTGAACCCTAACATAATTCCAAAGATTAGTGTTGTCATTGCGAAAAGCCACGCAAACATTTGCGCTGATTTCTTACTGCGCATTTTTGTGCTACTACTCTCGTTTTGCATATACTACTAACTCCCTCAAAAATGTATTTATATTTTCAATTTCTTAATTTCCACATTATTACAAATGTGCATTTTATTGTAATTAGTTTAGTCTTCAGTGCTTATACAAATTTAACGTAGTTAAAGGACTTCATTATTTGCAGTGAAAGGCATTTGAAACGTCTGCAAAAGGACTTTTTCTCCGCAGACATTATTGCTCACAAAAAATACACATTTATCTGTGTAATAAA
>CAZAYL010000041.1:0-6060 GCA_964489405.1 uncultured Lachnospiraceae bacterium
AACATACAACTCAAAAAGCATATAGATTTGTCCCACTCCAAGATTTTACAGATAAGTCAGATATTGATTGGTCAAAATCAATTACTGAAATTGACAAACAACTCTATAAAAAATACAACTTAACCCAAGAAGAAATCGACTTTATTGAAAAAACCGTCAAACCTATGGAGTAAACTTATGAAATGTATAATATGTAATAATGAAATATTCGAAGCAAGTATAGAGCATATTTTCCCATTATCGCTTGGTGGTAAAGCAAAGATAAATTCTGTTTGTAAAAGTTGTAATGATAAATTAGGTTACAAGATAGATTGCTTACTTACAGAAAATTCTGATTTTTATTGTTTAAGAGCAAAATTTGGCATAAGAAATAGACAAAAGAAATTGCCTGATATTACAAAAAAATTAAAATTCAAAAATGATGAAACGGACATGCCGGTATGGTTTAAATACAATAAAAAAGGTCAAATTATTGAAATAAAGGAAAAAGACTCAAACGTTAATTTATTGCAAGCATCAAAAGCATCGCGGATTTGTGCAGATATTACCTACGACCTAAATAAATATAAACCTCTTTGTGTTAAAATTCTTCATGAATTTTTATATTTAAGATATTTAGATAAATATGAATCAACTTTATTATACAAAAAATTATCCAAATATTTATTTTATTATATTTATAAAGATATAAACAATTTAGAGGATTTAAATTTTATGACTGCACAATTATCTCTAAATGATTATTCCTATACTAGTAATGTTTTAAAATTTAGTATAGAAAACGATAAATGTATTACAATTGGTATAAATATCTACGATTACTTATTGTTTGTTGTAAATTTGGATGATGCAGCTGAATACCAATTTATTGATGATTATACATATATAAATTAAATAAAGGAGAACAATTATATTATGAAAAAAGAAAATTTTAGTATTGATATTTTAAAAGAAATTATAAAGGAAATCGGCGAAAAACATGACATTTTATCGTGTGTTTGGAATGGTGGAATAGATAATATTGACTGTAAGCAAATTCACGAAAATATGTATCTTGTTAAAGTTAAATGTACTAGTGATACATTAAGTATTGTAAAGCAAGAATTGTTAGATAAACTAAAAGAATACAAATTAGACATTATAGATGAACAAGACAAGCAACAAAATTCTCGTAATGTAAAAGAATATTATATTTCTAACAGAAAGGATGCAAAAAAAATCAAAAAACAAACTAATAGTTCAATAAAAATTAAAATTATTAATAAAAAATCAATAGTAAATAGTTCAAAATGCACTATGGATAATTCTATCACTACAAGTGTGTCACCAACAATTAAGTTTGACAAGTAAATGTGATTATGCTATAATGCATTCATCCATAAAGAGTATGCGAGGGACAAGCCCGTTGACCATACACCAACCTGACAAATATGTTAAGGTGGTAAAGCTTGTGTGATGGGTGTAATAAAAGGAAACCAGCCCCATCATTTCGATGGGGTTTTTGCTTGCTATTCTTTTGGAAATTTGGAGGTATTTAGACAATGAAAGATTTATTAAAAGACAAAAAGGAAGTTATGATTGTATTAGATGAAAACAATCGTAAACAATTTTTAAGGCAAGCAAGAGAAGAAGGTTTCAAATGGAATAGCAAAAAAGAAATTCAAGAAACTGATGAATGCTCCTTTCATATACTAATCAGTGATAGTGGTTACATCTCAAATATATCTACAATGTGTTATGTTAAGTCAAAAGAATTACAATCGTTGCCAACTTATCAATATTAAAACTAGATGAAATGGTTTCCATAAAAAATAGACACGTATATGTGCCTATTTTTTGTATTTTACAAACAAGTTTTTATAATATTCTTTCCTTTGTGCTTTTGTTATACCATAAGTTGGGTTATCTTGCTCGTTGTAGAGATTTATTATTTATGCCATTTTGGCATTTTTTTAAAAAGCATATTGGCGCATAAGGGCTATTTTGATTATTTTGTCACAATTATTTTTTCCAATGCCATAGCGTGCCACATTCGTACAATTTTCTTCAAATAAAACATCTTATTCGCAATCTCATCCCAAGTGAATGTGGCAAGGTATCGCATAATCAGGATGTTTTTGTAGTCTTTATTTTCAAACAAATCTATCGTAGCAAGGATCGTGGATAATGCCAAAGTCTTTTTAAATTTTTAATTTCCCAATGTCCCCCAAATAAAATCAGTTCTCATCATCAAAATCGTCATCGTCGTCATCGTCGTCATCATCAAAATCGTCATCGAAGTCTTCGTCGGACATATCTTGCGCAAACTCATCTTTCGCAAGTTCATCAATTTCTGAGAAATTCAAATCAGAATCAAGCGCAAGGTCATCAAGGTCGGTGCTCATCCCCATATCGTACCCGTCATCAATTTCCCCAATCGACGCCATAGAACCCAAGTTCTCATCATCGCCATCGCTCTCAATTCCGTCATCATTGATATAATCATTCCATTCAGTCAAATCAATATCATCAATGTCAATGCCCTCAGCTTCTCTCTCGGCAACGCAACTAGCGCACATAATCTCATCATCAGCGATATAGTTCGTCTTGCAAAATGGGCATAATTCAAGGTCAAGATCGCACGCAAAATCGTCGTGTCTTGAATTCATTTCATTGACGCAAACATTGCAATAATCTTCCCCCTTTTTGATGTAGTTAAGTTCACATCTTGGACATCTTTTATATATTGTTTTCATAATTATTTTTCTCCTAACATTTTTTTAAAATGATTTAGTATATTTTAATGATTTTTTATAGAAAAGTCTACTATTTTAACAATGTTTTTATCAAAAACCCGCGTTTTTATAAAATAATTGGCAAAAATCAAGCATAAACCCCGCGCGCCCCACATTCCAAACACGCTTTCTAATTTAAATTTTGCTCTCCACACCGCAGTTCCCAACTCTCCGTCTAACGCTATTGCGAAATCGCTCAACGCAATTTTCACAATTTTGCCCCTTAAACAAAAATAGCGGGCATTCCCCCGCTATTTGTATTTTATCCAATCTCCTACATTTAACGTCATAAACACAATTAGTCTTTCTTCAAAGTTACTTCATAGATGTTCTTGCTATTGATGTCAATTCTTACTTTGTCGCTAATCTCCACATCGGCAACGACAAAAACTTCGTCATCCGTCGCAAGCAATGGTAAATTATCTCTCAGCCTTGCAGGGACTTTCCTATTGACGAGAAAACTTTTTAATTTCTTCATCCCGCCACCAAATTTTTCAAAAACGTCCCCATCTCGCCTAAATCTCCACACAACGCCCTTTGGTAATTTGTCCGCGTCAAATTTCAGCGTCCCTTCACGCATAGTTGCATCACTTGTGTGCTTAACAATCAACGTCCCTAAACCGTCAATTTTTATGCGCCCCGAGCGGAACGCCCACGTCTGCACATTGACTTTTGGTTTCTTTTGGAAAATTGTTATGTAATCATATTCACAAACCGCAAAAATTTTGTTTGGAAGCGAAATTTTTGACCC
Organism: uncultured Lachnospiraceae bacterium; assembly: GCA_964489405.1. GTDB lineage: Bacteria > Bacillota > Clostridia > Christensenellales > UBA1242 > CAKVOD01. Next base: position 3,526 of record CAZAYL010000041.1, read on the forward strand.
ATTCTCTCCCATTTTTGCAAGCGCCTTAATCATCTCAATGTGTTTTGACTCAATGTCAGCATACACATCAAGACTCGTAAAAGCGTGTCTAATCATACGATTGACAATCGGCTCTGGATACACAAAGTAGTTGCGTGGCAATTTTACAACGTCCTTTTCAACAATAACCGCATCAAGGTTGACAAGCGAATCAATGTATTCGTCGTCCTTTCTACAAATCGCGCCAAAACTTGCAAGATTCTCTTGACAGTTCGGGAATTTCGTCTCAAGCATTGGGAAAATTTCATTTCGAATAAAATTGCGAGTATAGGAACTATCCGCATTGGTTTCGTCCTCAACATAAGTCAGCCCATTTTCTGCAATGTAATCATTGATTTCCGCGCGCGAAACATCGAGCATTGGGCGGATAAATATTCCTTCACTCATCATCGCCATACCGCTCGCCCCATTAAGTCCAGCCCCGCGCAAAATGTGCATCAAAACCGTCTCCGCTTGGTCGCTTATGTGATGTCCAAGCGCAATTTTGTCGACAAGTCCTTTCTTAATCAGCGCGCGGAACATTTCATATCGCCCTTCGCGTGCGCCTTGTTCCAGCGTCAAATGACGCGTGCGCGCCAAATTATACGAGTCAATGGCGAATTTGTAACACCTAATGTGGTTCTCTCTGCAAAAATCAGCCACAAAACGCGAGTCGCGCTCCGACGTGTCGCGAATGTTGTGATTGATGTTGACGCACACAACTTCGATGTCCAAATCATCGCGAATGGAGTTCAAATAATTAAGCAAACTAATGCTATCTCGCCCCCCACTGCACGCCACGCCAATTATTTCGCCCGCTTTCGTAACCGCTTTCATATTATCATAAACTTTCTTAAAAATCATAACTTCTCTCTCCGCGAGATATTATATAACATATTTTGCAAAATTTCAAGAGTTATATACATATTTTATATTAAAATATAACTTTATTTTGTCTATTGTTACAATTTTATGAAAGTCTGCGCCATTTTTTGAAATGAAAATGAATTTTTCCCCACACGCGAAAAACATTTATCCACTTATCCACATTAAATATAAACATCTATATCAATTTACAAAGCAAGCACGAAAGCACCACTCCAATCAGCGTGGCAAACAACGCAATTGGTATAGCAACGCCGAGTTTCTTGACGCGCGTCTGCGAGAGATAAATCGTCGCGATATAAAAAACCGAATCACTACAGCCAATAATTGTGCTAGCACAGCGCGCGATGTATGAATCTGCGCCATATTGGGTGTATATGTTCTCCAAAATCGCAAGACTCCCGCTCCCGCTAAATGGGCGAATCAATATGAGTTCAGCAAGTTCGGGCGGAATTTGCAAAAGCGAAAAAATGGGGCTCATAATTATCGACAATAGCGCAGTCAATCCACTCGCTTTCATAAGTCCCACCGCAACAAATATTGCAACAAGATACGGAAAAATTGATACAACTAAATCAATGCTCCCTTTTGCTCCACGAATAAAACAATCATAGCAATTAGCACGTTTTACAACACCATAAATAAGCAAAAATACAATCAATAGCGGAATAATCAAGGCGGATACTGGCATTATTTACCCCCAATTCGTGCATTTTTCTTGCCATTTAGGCGTGTATCGGCATTTTTGCTGTATCTCTCGCAATAATTTTTGCATTTGCCACTACTATAGATATTGCTGTCCCCGCCACTTTTGCGTTTAAGATAATAGTGCAGTTTGACAAGCACAACACCAACCAAAGTGGAAGCAATAGTCGCAATCAAACTTGGCACAATGATGTCAGACGCGTTCGCCGACCCCGCCGTTACGCGCATACCAATGATTGTCGTGGGAAGCAATTGAATACTCGTCGCGTTAATGACAAGCAACATAACCATCGTCGCAGTTATCTTTTCCCCGCCATCACTGAGTTCTTGAAAAGCCTTAATCCCCGTCGGTGTTGAAGCATTGCCAACCCCCAGCATATTGAATGACATATTCATCGCAACATACTCTTTTGCAGGACTATCAATTTTACCAAATAATAAATCAATTAGTGGCGAAAGCAGTTGCGATATCTTTGCAGAAAGCTTTGTTTCTTTGACAATCTCAATCAACCCCAACCACACCGCATAAACCGCAAGTAGTTTCATTGACAAATTAACCGCCACACCACTTGCCCCAATCATAGTATTTAGCGCTTTTTCTGGGTCGCCCACAAGCAAAAAACTCAACGACAATACCATTATTGCTAACCATATCTTGTCCATACTCTATATTTATTCGCTTATCAATAAAAATAACAACCTTTTTGCAAAATATATACTATAATACATCGTAAGAGCAAAATTAAGAAATGAATACGAAATATTTAAATTATATTTATTAAACAAGTATTAGCACTACTAGTGCGAAAGCGCACCGCTATGGGTGGCTAGCGCGGTCAATGTGTATGGGTACCCCATAATGGGGCGGGTTGCCCTTCCGGGAGATTGCGACGTTGTCAAGGTATGGGCGTGTCCGTATAAGCAGAC
>CAZAYL010000042.1:0-5931 GCA_964489405.1 uncultured Lachnospiraceae bacterium
CGAGCGAAGCGTCGCAATCTCCCGGAAGGGCAACCCGATATATTATGGGGTACCCACACTCATTGACCGCGCTAGCTATCAACAGCAGTGCGCTTTCGCACACGCGCTAGCCACCAACAGCAGTGCGCTTTCGCTCTGTGTGGGAAAATGTTTTTGCAGTAAAAGCCACAAGCTATACAAATGTGTTACAAAATCAAATGCCATTTTATGTAAAAAACTAAAAGTATGCAAGTTTTTTTTGAAAAACTAACTTGCAATAATTTTATTCATTTAATAAAGGGAGAAAAAATATGAAAACAAATGAAAAATTAGAAAAAAAGGAAAACAACAGCAATTTATCAAAATCCGAGGGGAGAGCGGGCGAGATTGAAGAGCCCAAAACTCAAAATCCGCAAAGCAATGAGCTAGTAACTGACGCCGAGAACATATCGGTATGCGACGAACAAGAAAATCAATCGCCAAAGCACAAAATCAAAGCAGACAAAAAACGCGAGCAAAAACGCACGAATTGGTTTGTTCGACTTTGGAAATACTATTCGCCGTATGAAAAAATATGGTTGATTTCAATTTGCACAATAGGAATTTTGCTTGGGATTTTCTTCCCAGAAGATGCGAGCCAACCGAATTGGTTGCGCGTTGTCGAAATCATCGTCATCATTGGGGGGTGTTCGTGCGAGCTTTTGCTGAGCAAACAATCGCGCTGGGCATTCGTGGTTTCGTTCCTGCTCTACGACACGACACAAACGATAGTCTATTTTGCCAACGGGCTTTATATTAGTGCACTTTTTGAACTGATTTTCTGGATTCCTATCTTGTGGATTTCATTCTATCAATGGACCAAACAAGCGGACGCCAAAAACCATACTCTCACTGTTGTCAAGAAGGTAAACTATGCACGCGACCTTGCTATTTTCGTTGGCGTGCTAATTGTCTCTGTCGTTACGGGACTGCTATTCACAACAATCGGCGCACTTGCCGAGAGTATGCCAGACTGGTGGTATCTTGACGCGCTTGCAAACACATTTAGCGTCTGCAATGGATTATTCTTGGTGTTTAGATTTAGAGAACAATGGCTTCCGTGGATTGGGGTTGCAATCGTCGAAGCAATTATGTGGATTTTGAGTGGACAATACATAATGCTCGTGCTTTCGCTCGGGTATTTGATGAATTCCCTTTATGGATTGATAAAATGGCAACAATATATCAAATTGCACCCTTGTCAAGCCAGCGATAAAAACAAAGATTAAGTATAAATATCGCTTTTGTAAGGCGAAACCCTTGACAAATGGGGGTCTTTTCGAGTAAAATAATATAAGTTTAGGAGAATAATAACAAATGGAAATATCTGAAGTTAAAAAAGGTATGCACGTTTTGATAGACGGCGACCTTTATCAAGTAATCGATTTCTTACACGTGAAGCCCGGCAAAGGCGCGGCATTTATGAGTACAAGAATCAAAAAAGTAAAGACAGGCGTTACGCTTGACCGCAACTTTAACACAAACTATAAGTGTGAGGAAGCGCACATTTCGCGTCGCAATGCACAATATCTTTATAATGACGGGGAAACATACTATTTTATGGACAACGAAACATTTGAGCAGTCCGAAATCCCCGCTGATAGGATTGCAGACAATAAAAATTTCTTAATTGAAAATAATAGCGTCGACATTGTTACTTTCAATGGCGAATTGCTAGGAATTAATATTCCAGAAAAATTGGAAATGACGATTGTTAGCGTCGACCCGTCAACACTTTCTTCGACCGCAACAAAGCCAACAAAGGAAGCTGTTGTCGAGACTGGACTCAAATTGAGAGTGCCTGACTTTATCAAAGAGGGCGAAAAAATCATTGTTACAACTTGCGACGGGAAATATTTTTCTCGTGCATAGTTGTGGCACGACCGAATACCTTTGCAATTTTGCAAAGGTATTTTTGTACAGTGACTAAATTCGAAAGATAGTATGGCAAGAAACGCCAAACAAATGGAGAAAAGATGAATAAAGTAATGTTTATAACAGGAGCAAGTCGTGGAATTGGGAAAACGACCGCACTTGAATTTGCGAAAAATGGATATGATGTTGCGCTGACGTATTTTGAAAATGAGACGCTTGCACAGAATGTAAAAAGCGAAATTGAAAAGCTTGGACGCAAATGTATTGTTTTTCAGTGTGATATCGCAACTGAACAGCAAGTCAAGGACGTTGTTTATCAAACAATCAAATATTTTGGGCAAATTGATGTTTTGGTCAACAATGCTAGCATTGCGATTGACACGTTGTTTCGGGACAAAAGCATTGATGATTTTAAGCGCGTGCTGGATGTCAATTTGGTCGGGACTTTCATTGTAAGTAAGACAGTGGGCGAGTTTATGCTTGAGAAAAAGTGTGGCAAAATCATCAATATTGCCAGCACCAACGGAATCAACACATACTATCCGATGTGTTTTGATTATGACGCATCTAAGGCGGGAATAATTTCGCTGACGCACAACCTTGCAATGCAGTTTGCACCATACATCAATGTCAATGCTATTGCGCCGGGGTTTATTGCAACACAAAGTGAAATAAAGGATATGAGCGACGACTTTATAAAATCTGAAGAAGAAAAAATATTTTTACACCGCGCAGGCACAGAACAGGACGTCGCAAACCTTGTACTGTTTCTCGCATCAAGCAAGGCAGATTTTATCAACAATGAAGTCATCCGCATTGACGGCGGAATGTATGGTGCATTTTAACAAAAATAAAATTTTACAATTTTTTTTATAAATATTGTACAAAAATAGTTGCATTTTGTAAAAATATGTGTTATACTAACACTGCAACAACAGCAAAGTGTGAGAACTCGCAAGCGCTTTCACGTGAGTTGTTGTTGTAAATTGATAGATGCATTCTTTCGTAAAAAGGCATAGATAGTTAAATATTAATATTGGGGGGAAATTTTTTTTTGGTAAAAGATGTGCACTTAAAATCTTTTTGAAAAATTCTACTTTTTTATTAGGTAAATGGGTTTATCAATTTTTAGCTCAAGGCTATGAGCGTAATAGGACACGAACACAATTATTTAATAATAAGACGAAATTATACATATTTTAAAGGAGTTAAAAACTTGCATTTGTTTTTTGGGGGGGAGATGATGCAGTGATACTCTCAATCAAATAGTTAATTTTGTCGGTTAAAAATTGAAAAATGTCAATTTATAAAAAAACATAAAGGCTTGCGGTCTTAGAACTTTAAAGTACCGGCTAAGACTGCCAAACTTGCGGAGAAAGTTTTTCGACGCAGGTGTAAGTGCGCAAAGATAATAGCCAACTTTAAGCACTTGGCACATTAACTTGTTTCTGATCTTTGTTTATGATTTATCCCGCATACTCTAAAGATAAGTAAACAAATTAATGCAAAAAAAAGAAGAAAACTTGGGTTCTCTCCAAATGGTGTTGTACTCAAGTTTTTTTTATTCTACCAATCTCACTTACATATTTCACTTATCAAGAAACCTATATCTTAGCAACTATTAGCGACCTAGCAAAGCGAAAGCAAGCGCTTTGAGATGCTTTAGGTTTGTGTGATAATATAAATTTTGTTTGATGCGCAACAAATATTGCGTTTTTGCTTGAGTTTGTGTTGACAAAATTAACATTTTTTGCTATTATACTAGTATTAAGTGAGATTTATTAAATGATTGAAAATGACGAAAAAATTAAAAAGGAGACCTTTCGCATTCAAAAAGGGGTCATCAAAAAGAATGTCCATCTAAAATGCAAGAAAGGTGCGTTATTTATTTGTAAAGGTAAGGCGAAACCGCTTGATGAAATGTTGACGATTTATCAGGAACCTTGCGATATAATTGTGCAGAAACAAATTGCGGAACAAACGGTTATTGAAGCGGAAGAAAAAACAAAAAAGCAAAAAAGTAAGAAATCAAAAATATTTAGCCTAATTTTTTTTATTGTCAACATTGCAATTATTGCGGTTATAATCATTACACAAAGTCTCAAAGACGAAAGTATGGCATCAATTGGGGATATGTTCGCCGTCGCAAACTTTTGGTACCTACTAATGGCAATGGGAGCGTTCGCCCTACTAATGGCTACAGATACTTTTCGCTGGTGGATGCTCATTTTGCGTTCGACTAAACATTCGCGTCCGTTCCTGAGTTATAAAACAATGGCTTTGGGGCGCTACTACGACAATATAACCCCACTTGCAACGGGGGGGCAACCTTTCCAAATTTATTATATGGCGAAGCGCGGAATCAAAGGGAGTACGGCATCGTCAATTCCGTTTGCGGTTTATATTTTCAATCAAATTATCGCCGTTTGCGTGTCAATATGTGTCCTAATCTTTAGTAAAAAAATTGCGGGCGGACTTGACCCCACTGTTTTTACCGCGGCAGTTATCGGAGTCGTCTTGAATTTGACAGTTATGTTGTTCATTTTCTTATTGTCAGTCAGTAAGAAAATCGGGCCGACGCTGACCATTTGGGCGTTAAAACTTTTGCACAAAATGCACATCATCAAAGACTACACAGCATTGTTTCGCAAAGTTATGAGATTTGTCAACGAGTACCAAAAAACCTTTAGATACTTTATGTCGAATATCTTTGTAATGCTCACTATGCTTATAACGTCCTTTTTGAATACAGCAATCAAATTTTTAATACCAGCGTGTGTTGTGTGTATGTTCAATAACGGACATCTCAATTGGGATATTTATTCGGCAGTATTCATTTGGGGCGTACTCATCGACGCGGTTCTGTCTTATATTCCGTGGCCGGGGGCAGCGGGCGTTGCGGAAATTTCGTACGTAACAATGTTCGCGTATTTCACTTTGACGTCAGGGACGGTCGTTTGGGCAATGCTTATATATAGAATTTTCCAATACTACATTTATCTCATACAAGGACTACTCGTATTGTGCTACGACATTATAGTCGGCAACAAAAAAATCGAAAAAACCAAAGCGCGTCTCGCGCGCATCGACGCTGAGCGAAAAAAAGTAGCGAAATAAAAATTCGCCGTTCCAATTCGTACAAAAAAAATCACAAAATCAACGGGCCCCTTCGCAATGCGTCAAGAAAATAAAATTTAATTTTTGCCGACCCATCTGACCCCACCCATTTGCCAATTATTAACAATTAATCCCATGAATCCAAGATATAAAATAATAAAATTAAAAAACTCAAGAGCTAACTTTTTCCAGAAAGCTAATGAGTTTTCTTCTTATGTCCCCGTTTTCTATTAATAAATAGATCACTGTTTCCTTCATTTAGTCACAACCATTCATCTGCAGATGATTGCGTTACTGCACGAACGTCTATTGTAAGCGTATAAGTAAGCCAGTTTACTTTGATCTTTTCCGCGTCAGCGTAAGACGTGCTGCCTATATTTAGCAGCTCCGCTACCGTTATAACTAATTTTTCCCCGTTAGTGGAGAACGTCTTTTTGAATTGCCCTACTTTGTCAGATGCTGTTATAGGGTCCGTCACACCGCCTAAGTTTATATTGTTGGCATCAGTGATCAATAAACCCGTCTCAATTTCCACTGTCAGGGTACCGGTGTTTTTGTTTTCTATTGTCCAGCAGCAGTTTTCCGAATCATTTACCGAATAAGTTATCGAGTTTTGTGCGTAAGTTGGTGTAATCACGAACGTATACACGTTGCTGAAACCAATTTCATCTGTGCCCTTAGTTAAACCAGTCCCAGCGGTCAATGTGAATCCGTTGTTAAATGTAATCATACCTGTTGCTCCCTGTTTGTCCGATAGGACCGCGAAGGTGAATGTTAGTGCAATAGAAATTGCGAGCAAGATTGAAAGTGCAATCATTGCTAAACTTTGTTTTGAAACTTTTTGCATTTTTAATTTTCTCCTTTATTTTTTTGTTTCATTTTTTTACACTGAAAAATGAAACAAAGGAGATAGCATTTTTG
>CAZAYL010000043.1:0-5737 GCA_964489405.1 uncultured Lachnospiraceae bacterium
TGGGTAACAGTCACTCCTTCCTCCGGCACCGGCAAAACCGATGTCACCATCTCTGTCGATGAGATGGCCCGTACCAGCGAGACCTTTGAAGTCAACGAGGGCAGTTTTAACAACCCGTCTTATAAGAATTACGTCGGCCGAAACGGCGAGGTGGTCTTCAAACTCACGGAGAATGACTACACCACCACCTTCGAAGTTGAGCAATACGACTGTGACCTTTCCGATGGCGAAGTGAAGACCTACCAGAGCGCAACGAAAGGCAAGGGCATTGACATAGTATTTATAGGCGATGGTTACGATGCCAAGGATATAGCGAAGGGTACTTTCCTCACCAATGCGGAAAGCGGCTACAACGCTTTCTTCGATGTGGAGCCATACAAGACTTACAAGGATTACTTCAATGTCTATGCAGTCGTGTCACAGTCTGACGAGAGCGGCATCGGTACGGTAAACTCCATCATAGATACCAAGTTCGGATCATCCTTCAGCCAGAACAGAATTCTCACGCCTGAAGCCAGTCCTTGTTTCGTCTGGGCCAAAAAGGCTGATGCTTCAATGGACCTCAGCAAGAGCCTTACCATACTTTTGATGAACACTTCCACCTACGAGGGGGTCACGATGATGTACGGTGACGGTTCAGCGATAGCCTGCTGTCCAGTCAGCACTGATACCTACCCTTATGACTTCCGTGGCATCATCCAGCACGAGGCTGGAGGTCATGGTTTCGGCAAACTTGGTGATGAGTACATCTATCACAATGCTTTCATACAGACTTGCGCATGCCTATGCTGTGACCATCCGAAGAGCGAATACGACCTGACGAGTTCATACGGCATATTCAAATCCCACGGCTGGTACAAGAACCTCTCACTCATCTCCGATGCCACCCAGGTGCCGTGGGCGCACCTGATTTACAATTCCAAATATTCGGACTATGTGGATATGCTCGAGGGTGGCTATATGCACAGTCGCGGAGTATACCGTTCGGAGGCGACCAGCTGCATGAATAACAACATCCCTTATTATTCCGCCATCAGCCGGCAAGCTATCGTGGAGCGTATTATGGACTGCGCTGGAGAAACTTTCACTCTCGAGAAGTTCTATGTCCTCGATGATGACAGCTTCGGCACAATCCCGTCGACGAAGGCAAGTGCGCCGGAATTCGGCGTGGATGCAGATTTCGTGAAGGCTACCGGTGCGGCACCTAAGTATATGGGCGAGCATCCGCAACTGTAACATTTGGAGTAACAAACATATAAAGACTATTATGAAAAAGAACATACGACTTATCATCATAACGCTTTCGCTCCTTGCATTGGCAGGATGCGAAAAAGCTGACCGCCTCGATGCGGAAAGCCGGGAGATCAGTTTTGAAGTCGGTTTCCCGGCCACCAGGGCCACTGCTTCCGCATTTGAGAGCGGGGACAAGATGTCACTTTTCGCCGTGGAATATGACGGCGAAAATGTGGCTCCGGTGCAGGTCGGAGGCAATTTCATCAACAACGAGGCACTGACCTACAATGGTTCTAAGTGGTCCGCTGCTCGAACGCTCTATTGGAGCGACAATGCCTGCGACTTTTATGGCCTCTATCCGTACCAGAGCAATCTGACATCCGTGGACGAATATCCGTTCGAAGTCTCCACAGACCAGAACGGCGATGGATATGAGGCTTCAGACCTGCTTTTCGCCAAGGCGGAGAAGGTAAGCCGGACCGACGATGCTGTTAATCTTCAGTTCAGGCATATTCTCTCCAAACTCGTTGTCAAAGTGGAGAAGGGTCCGGACTTCGAAGGCGAGATTCCTGATGACATAGTTTCGCATATCTACAACACCAATGTGGAGTGTGCAGTCAGCCTGAATACCGGCTCTGTCGAGAAAAACGCATTCGGGGCAAAGAAGACCATCACGATGAAGAAGCTGAGCAACGACCGTTTCGAGGCAGTGCTCGTTCCGCAGAATCTTGAAAAGACGACTCCTTTGGTGGAACTCACTATGGGTGGCATAGCCTACTTGCTCAACTATTCGTTGAGCTTCCGCGCCGGCTATGTCCACACCCTCACCGTGACCCTCAACACCTCCCCTGACCAGGAGCAGATCGATATCTCGATTGATCCCGGCACTGAGGACTGGAGCTAAATGCTATTTCCCCACATTTGCGTATGGGACAGCATCCCTTTTATATAAATTTAACGAATTATTGATTGAATTATGAAACAGAATTTATCTATCAAAAACTTTAGAACATTTGGTCCTGAGGGAGTTACATTAGAATTGTCTCCAATTACTATTCTTACCGGGTGTAACAGTTCCGGCAAGAGTTCAGTTGTTAAGTCTTTGTTACTAATGAGGAATCTCTTAGGACAGGCAAAAAATGATAAAACCAAAAGCGACACTTTTGATCCGACTAAGTATTCAATGAATTTCTCTCTTCCGGAATTGAAACTAGGCACATTTGATCAGGTGCTAAACCGTGGAAGCGAAGATTCGTGTATCACATTCTCCTATACCATTAAACCCGGATGTGCTATTAAAGAATACCGTGTAGAGTACGTCATTGGGAAAAGAGATGGGGATGCTCTTGGCCGTGGATGGATAAAGGAAATTAAGCTTTATGATGCGGAAGAAAATCTTGTCGTAGATTTGATTAGACAGTCTACGACTCAGATGAATCCTGTAAAGGTTTCATTTTCATCTCAATTTCAGACAAATTTTGAATGGTTTTTAGCGTCAGTTATTGAAAATCAATTTTTAGATAATATCGAAAAATGCAAAGACGACTTTGGCGAATGCGTTACAGATCAAGAATCTTATGATAAGTGGCTCACCCTTCTTAAAGAGTTTTGTTCTAAAATTGACGATGGTTCTCGGGAAGCCGCTCATTATTTCAAAAAGGAATATCGTAAAATATCTCATTCAGATAAGTATCGTCAATTACTCGATTTCAATATATGCCCTGCATACGAGCGTATGGAGGAGTATCGGCTTTTATTTTACTTTCCTGTCTTGTCTGAATTCGTGGAGTTGAGTAAAGATGCCGCCATTCAGTTACTCAGATCTGCCAGTTGCGAAGATTTTCTTGATACAAATGGAACATTTGAAAAAGATAAAGCTCTAATTATTGAAGGTTTTCAAAAGTCGTCGCATACATCTTTTGTTAAGTATTTCAGAGATTTTGAGAATGAAGAACTTCACAATTTGTGTAAGAACACAAACTTCTTTATTGGCAGCGTAAACAATAATCTGCTAGAGTGTGTCAAAAATAACGCATCTGTGTTCTTTGATTCCAATAATAATTCAATTCATTATTTTACAGCAAGATACGGCGACAAAGAAGTTGACTTTAATCTGCTGTATATTTTTTTCAGCAAATGGCAATGGAGTATAAATACTCCAGAAGATAAAAATTACATTGTACGTATAGGAACTGGAGAGGGGTGTCAGTCACATCATATGCTTGCTGACGCTATAATGGAGTATCTTGTCTTGACTCTTGAAGAGTGTTTAATTCCGAACATATTTGATGGAATCAAATACATCGGGAACTTTCATTCAGAAGTTAAGAGGCTATATTCTTTTGATGACAAGTCCAGTAATATGGGGCAAATGCTAGAGTCTTTCATATCCCTAAAAGCTAGACTGTCTTCATCACGCAATATAGAATTAAAGCATATGTACAAGCCGTTAACTTTCACCACCAAATGGCTGAATGAATTGAAAATAGCGAAAGATTTAGACATAGTGTGTGATGATGACGGATTGGGTGCGAAATTATACTTAATAGACGACAATGACATAAAGTGTCCTCTGGCTGACGAAGGGTATGGTGTATCGCAAATTGTCAATTTTCTCCTTCATATAGAAATAGAGATATTAACAAGGGAGATCGCTTATAGTGAGGTTGTTTATTTTGATGAAAGTGAAAGGCCCGAACTCCCGGTATCAGTCCTCGCTATTGAGGAACCAGAAGTCAGTCTACATCCGTCTATGCAGTCAGCCCTTACTGATATATTTGTAGACGCATACAAGACATATGGGATACACTTCATAATTGAAACCCACAGTGAGTATCTTATTAGGAAAACTCAAGTGTATGTAAAGAATCTTAAAGAACAAGGAGCAAATACTGTCAATCCTTTCTCTGTTTATTACGTTCCAAAGGATGGTGACCACAAACCATACAAAATGGAGTACCGCGAAGACGGAAAATTTATAAACGAGTTCGGTCCTGGTTTCTTCGACGAGGCTTCTAATCTGGCTTTTGAATTGTTCTAAAATCTTTGAGCGATGAGGGTATATTTTGATTTGGAGAATTTCATCTCCTATGTAAAGTCGTACTCGAAACCTCGTTTTGATGAGTGTAATCGAATGCTCAAAAAGCAGGTTGATATGTCATTTAATTTCACTAGAGAAGATTTACGTGAATACTTAAATGATGAAGATTTTAAAGCTTGGCTTAGAACAATGACCCAAGGGAGGGACACTTCCGAAGATTATAAGACCCCAGAGTTCCCCCAGCGGCCTCTGAAAAGTAACACTTATAAATCATTTGACAAGGAGCAATTGTCATCTGTATATCTTCTTCACGATGAGAGAATGCAGATGTTGGTTGACGGCGGGAATCTGCTATGGGGTAAAGTAGGAGATGAAGTTTCTGTCCTTAATCGCTTAATTATGGACAAGAGCGATTACGGATTTGTAAAGACTGTCCAAGCTAGAAAATTGAAAAATTGGGATGAATTAGATGAGTATTTAATGCCTAATACAGACATTATCCTTGTAGATCGATACATCGCGTCTGATGAAAATAGATTTGGAAGGAATATCTGCTCGCTTTTAGCTACAATTTGTGGAAAAAGGCAAGCTCCAACAGGTCAATTGAATATTGTGATTTTTACTCAATTCGCCGATCTTGGAAAAGGAACACCTTTAAATTCCTCGCAATGGTCAATTTTGTACGAGAAAATCAAATCAGAAGTTTTTCGCCAATCAGGAATAAAACCGAATATAACTTTTATTTTACAACGTCTCCTGACGGAGCATGATAGGACAATCATCATGAATTACCAATTCATTGATAGTGGAGATACGCTTAATTATATGGGCGAAATGAAAAACGATACACGTGGACGTTACCTCCATATTCATAGTGTGGCTAATAAGGAAGAGATGCTCATTGCAAAAGACACCCTTTCAGATCTTCAGAAAATAATTGATGATATGAAGAACCTGAATAATCCAGACTTAATAAAATTTGACAAGAAGAGTAACTTCCTTACATTCCCAAAATAAACTATCCTTATCTGCTCCATCCTGTTTTCCGCATAGTTTGAAGGATTTTTGAAAAATCGGCCACACGGGCATCTGCAAGGCGCATCGGCGAGTCAAATTGGTGTCCTGCAACAAAAGTCTTCGCAGTATGTTCGTGAGCCGGAAACATAACAAGAGCGGGTCAGCATCGGTTCAAGCGGTCGCTAAGATTGGCGGCAAGTACCGTGTCTGGAAATCCTTCGGCAGCAGCTGTGATGAGGCTGAACTGACGACGCTTGAGAAGAAAGCGCGGCAGTGTCCTCCTTACCTGCTTCGTCCTTTCGTCAGGGCAAAGATGATGGGGAAGATGTAGGTCACTTTGACATATTCCCCATGCACGCCGGGAGTCCATAGGGTAAGCATCCGATAAAGTACGTATAAGTGAGATTACAACTGGCATAAGTTCTATGCCAGTTGTATCATTTTTAT
>CAZAYL010000044.1:0-4805 GCA_964489405.1 uncultured Lachnospiraceae bacterium
GGAGAATACATATACTGAATGTGATTACTCACAATGGTTAGATGCAAGATTAAAAGGGTCATTCTTCCATGAACTTGCGGAAAAGTATGTAAATCAGATGCTTATTAAGCCGGCTTCAGAAGGGTATGCAGTAACTGCAGATGAAGCCATTATTAGGTCTACTGCTGAAAAAATCAGGGATAAGATGCTCATTGAAATGCCGGTAGCATTTGAGGGGCTGGCAATACGTGAGACAGAGAATCTTATTGAAGCAGCCATTGCGTATTTTAACAGATTACATAATATATTGGTGACATCCGGATGGCGACCTCTGTTTACAGAATTTAGATTTGATCAGGCAACTTATAAGGTGGAGGATTATGAATCGAACCCTTATGAGTTTGCTTTTACCGGAATTATTGATCGGATAGATTACCTCACAGATCATTCCGCAAATAAGATACTTTTAAGAATTGTTGATTATAAGACTGGCAAAAAAGCTTCAAAGAGGAAAGAAGATGACCTTGGTAAACTTCTGCAGTATACAGTGTATGAGAATGCCTTAATGAAAACAGGGCATCATACAGATGAAAAAGGCACTGATAAAATGCTTTTAGATGCAGTTAAGAAAAAAATATCGGAATTGGAATCTGTTGAAAATATAGATGAGTGGGATATTGAATTTGAAAGTTTTAATTATGCTTTCCCTATGGAAAACAAGGATTTTGAACCTATCAAAATCGAAGCTGCAAAAATCGAGGGTATTAATTTAACTCGACTTAAGTGTATTTTGACAGCATTACAAGATAAAAAGACATATCCGGATCATCTTGAATTATATGAAATTGTCAAGGAATATGCATTAAAGTACTCTGCTAAGGACGCTGAGATTAGTAACTTGAGTTTCAATATGACTCATACTGATAAGAGCGGAAACGTAACAGGTATTTCCGACGATGAAATAAATCATTGTAAATACTGTGAATATGGGGATGTTTGCATACATCGAAAGGCGGGTGAAATAAAATAATGACTTCATCAGAAAAAAGTTTAAGAGAAGAAATTGGCTTAGATATGCCGGGTGCCGGATGTAAAAATTACAGTGTGAAGGCTGGCGCAGGTGGAGGTAAGACAACTCTGCTTAGCCATAGAATTGTAAATCAGATAATTAAGGGAATACCAATCGAAGAGTTTGTAATCATTACTTATACAAATGCGGCTGCAACCGAGTTGCGTGAAAAGATAACAAATCGCCTGCAGGTCGTTGTAGATTCCGGCAAGCTTGCTGAGGGAGAATCCAAAAATGCAAGAGAGGCATTGAATTCTATAGAGCTTATGCAGATTTCTACGATTCATGCATTTTTGTTTAAGATTCTTAAAGAGTATGCTTTCGAAGCCGGCATCGCAATGGATGCAAAAATGCTCGAAGATACAGAGGATGCTGCCAGAAAAAAGAAATTCTTTGATAAGTGGTATCATGAGCATTTTGACGAGATTGAGGCATTTAAGGATGATTGGGTTACTGTTTCAAGTAATGGTTTTGCGACAGAACACCACAGAGACGTATTCGAAAATATGTTTAATGATGTGGCAAATGTGCGCGAGAACATAATCTTTGATGTTTCGGATCATACCGCGTTGATTGAGTCATGTGCAAATACATATGTATTAAATTTGCTTCCGGATTTAATACGTGTTAGAGATGCAATAAAGAAGAATATTATTAAGCCTGATAAGAAAGCACGCAAGCTTAATAAGGAAGCAGATATTGTGATTGCTAAGGTAGATATGGTTGAAACTACTTCGGTTTATGATGTTGCCGTGGCTCAAGAAATATCAGAGGCAATTAAAGCAATTGTAACTATAGTAAGCAAAGGAAAAAATATTTATTCTAAATGTTCAGATATTTTTGCTGATATAGAATCGACCATGATGGCTATATATGCAAAATGCAGCGGTATTGAGGCAGAATGGAACTTTAGCAAATATTATGACTTAGCAATCAATGCACAGAAGGCTGCTAAGGTTGCTGAATATGTCTGCAAAATTCAAAAGGAGTATCAAAAGGAGATTGATGCCGAAACATCTGTGTTGTCGAATGATGACATTCTTTATCGTGCGGAAAAACTGCTTTTAGAGCATACTGACATTTTAGAAAAGATCCGCAATCGATACTCGAAGATTTACGTCGACGAGTTTCAGGATACAACAGGTCTTCAGACGTGTATTATCAAACTTTTATCTGAAAAGAATGGGGCAAGTTTAGCCAAAATTGACCTTGCAGACGACAAGCTGCTTGTTGTGGGAGACTCTAAACAGTCTATTTATCGATTTACGGGAGCTGAAAAGGCAGTATATGAGAACTTTGATAAAATGATAGATGCCCTTCCTACTGATTTGGCTGAGTCAGTGAATCTTGAAAGTAATTTTAGGTCCAATTCAGAAATTGTTGACTGGGTAAATAACAGTTTTGATGGTAGTGCGACCGGAAGTTCTGATGGTTTAATGACAGATTATACCAAGATGGCGACAGATTGGAGAGTCACACAAACAGAGGCATTACATGGTGTTTATAGGTATGACAATCCGTCAGGTCCGTGTTCCAAGAAAGATGTAGCTAATGTTGTGTCTCTTGTAAAAACATTGGTAAATGATCCCCGGTATTTTATAGAGAGAGTTTCAAGGAATGAGGATGGAGAAATTGGCGCACCGGTACTGAATGAAATTCAGTACTCAGATATTATGATTATTTGCAAGAATACAACTCATATGGATGCTTATGTAAATGCATTCGCAAAAGAGGGAATTCCTGTAAATGTTCAGGGCAAATTTAAGGTTAACGAAGATGAGGTTCTTCGAAATTATGTGTTATTAGCAGAATATTTCGCTGCATATAAGAATAAGAAGAACAGAATCACTGCCGTTCAGATTATTCGAGGCATTGATGTTTCAAAAGTGGATGATGGCGAATTGCACAATGCAGAGGAAGAGCTTCGCAACTTAAGGTTAGAATTTAAAAGAGCTAATTTAAATGTAGCGTCTGTCGCTCAGCAACTTTTGTCGCATGAAGAGTTATTTGTTCCCAAAGGTAAGTTTCAAGAGGTAGAAAGAGTACGCTCGTACAGAATAAGACTTCATCAAATGGTAGAGACTTGCCTAGGAAAAAATACAGGAGACCTGTCCGAATTCGTTAGCATAATGAAAGATTATTTGGAAACAGATGTTAAGCGGGAAATTCCTCTCGAGAGTAATGAAAACGCAATCCGATTAATGAATGCGCATCAGTCCAAGGGCTTAACTGGCCAAATTGTAATTATTGCAGATCGAAGTGCTAATGAAGAATGCCGATATAGTGCTTTTAGAAAAGATGGTAAGTATTATCCTGCCGCAAGCTACAAGAACAGTAATTGTGGAGAATCTAAAACTGTCACCATACCTACATATGGATATGATATAGCTATGCTTAAGTTGGCATATACAGAGGAAACGGAGGAAGCTATTCGCCTGCAGTATGTAGCAGCCACCAGAGCAGCACATGCATTGATTATCATGCCTGTAGCTACAAGCAGAAATACACCATGGTTTACCGACATGGCTTTTGACTTGCCAAAGAAGCCTAATATTAATGATTGGATTAATGACAGAAATCAGGATACGAACTCTTATTCTGTTATAAGTTCGGTAACATCGGCAAGGCATCAAACTATAAAACTAGAAGATCTTACAGCAAATCTTGCAGGCGCAAGCCTTACGAGTTTATCCGAGGTACAGGCCACAAGCATTACTCCGAGTGGTTTGGAGTCGTCCGGTGTAACCGGATATGATGTCAAGGATGCAAAATACGTTAAAGAATCCAGACCCGGTGGGAACATTTTTGGTACAGTTATGCATAGGGCCTATGAACTCATTTTAAATCGATATACCACAATTAGCAGAATTTCGGTAACTGACCGGGAAAAGACTATAGAAAGAATTATTAACCAAGCTATTCTTGAACAGACCGAGGAATTGCGGACATCAGACGACCCAAAAGAATTTATGGCATTCTTAAAGCCCATAATGCTCGATTATATGACGAAGGTTATTTCTCCGATTGTAACAGAAGCGGCTGAAATTTATCCGGAGTATACATTCTCGTTTTACGTTCCGGATTGTGAAAGGGTGAAGTTTTTAAAAGACTTTGACCGGTATTTCAAAGCCATAAAAGATATGAAAAAAATAGGCAATGAGGATCTTTGGATTAATGGACAGGCTGACCTTGTGGTCAAGAAAAAAGACGGAACCATAAAGGTGTACGATTACAAGTCAGATGCGATGAATGGTAAGTCATTGGCAGATTTTGAAGAGGCACTCGCAAGAAAATACGAGGGACAGCTTGAACTTTACAAGTATGCAATCGGAAAAGCATTTGGTGTAAATTCTGTTGAAACAGAATTGATACATTTATACAGATAACTAAAACATTTAAAGGGCCGCGAAATCGTAAGATTTTGGGGACCCTTTCTGCACGATGTAGAAATATTTGGATATAATTGATGTAGAACATTATTTAAAAAGCAGGTATTAATAATATGCTTCGGAGGGAAGATAATGCCATTACCTAGATTGAAAATTAATAGTGATATAAGAAAAATTTCTGCGAATGAAAATGGCGACCGAAGGAGTACTATTGATAGCATTTTCTTCTATGAAGGCCTTAGATATTCTGAAGGGAAATATGCCAGAATTAATGGCAAATTAATTGATTGTGTGGGTGATGAGATTGACGCTGTGGTGTGGGAAAATAATTGGCGCCTTTCGAAACTGTACGACTATGAAGATAAGTT
>CAZAYL010000045.1:0-4516 GCA_964489405.1 uncultured Lachnospiraceae bacterium
ATACCCATTTTTTTATTTTTAGTCAAACGTTTTTTGATATGTTTTCAGTTTTTTTGTGAAATTTTATGAATTTTGTCATTTTATGTAGTAAAATGGCGGGCTTGTGGGCGCGATACCGCACGCGGGGCACGCGGTTCGCGAGATTCCTACGCTTCATCAAACCCTACATTGCGGGTTTGATTTTCGCTCTGAATGACCCAAAGAGAGTACTTGTACCACTTTAATAATAAGGAATTGTTTGATAATAGCAACACTAATAGTTGCTTAATAAACCTGAATGACCTAAGTGAGTGCTTGTACCACTTTGATAATGCCGATTTTTTGTCTTAAAATAATCTAAAACATAAAAAATTAAAATTACAATTGTGATTGATGTTTCTTGAAAAAGTCAAATTTTGGTTCAAGGAACAAAAATTCATCAACGTCTGGGCAAATATCCGCAAAGGTTTTGTTAATATTGTTCCAATCCCAAAGTTTATCGTCGGCTTTTAGGTATTTAGCGACAAGTTCTGCCCCACTTGGCGCGATTGGGTGCAACAACGTTGTCCCAATTTTGATTGCGTGGAGAGTATCAGCGATCAATTGCTTGCGCTCATTTTCATCGTCTATTTTTGAACGGGTTGCCCAATCCTGATTTGTCGCGCGGAAATATTCATCAAGCAACAAAATAATTTCATTAAATTTGAACTCCGCAACAATATTTTCATATTTCTCTACAATTTTTTGCCCGTTTTCGATTACTTTATCACTAGGTAAAATTTGTGGAATCTTGCCACAAAACATATTTTGGCAAGTGTAGATAACTGAACGCACGATACGATTAAAAATGTTTGTAAGCATATTGCCTTGTGCGACAACTGGGTCGCCTGTTCCTTCAAATTCGTCAGGAGAAAATACTTTTGACTTAAAGTTGTATGCGGTGTTGTTGACATTCATTCCCAAAAAGTGGCAACGAAGTTGTTCCGCGGTGTAATAGTCAAGCAATTCATCTGCGGTTGGGGCTTTTGCTGAACCACTACTACTTGCTTTGGTGTTGTTGAGCAAAATATGCTTATTGGCAACTAAAGTCGGCATTTGGAGTTGCATTGATTCATTGTTTTCAGTTAATTCTCCATTGACTGCCATAAAAATTGCGGGCTCAGCGAGTGCATAAAAATATATGTTATCTTCGCCTAAAAATTGCACGATGCTGGAGTCTTTTCTACACCAAAAATCATGCCACGCAACTGGGCCCTTTTTCTCATCGAGATATGTTTTTGTAAAGGAAATTGGCGCCCACAATGACTCTGGCCAAACATAAAATGTCAAGTCTTTTGTTTTGCCATTAATTTGCGGAACGGGCACGCCCCATTTTGCGTTGCCTGTAATGCGTAGTGGCGCTAATGATTTGTTAGTTGTGTAGGTTATTTTGTGAGAATTTAGGAGTTCACACGCAACATCACGCGATGCGACATTTTCGAAAATTAATTCAATTCTTTCGCGTTTTTCATTCACTGTGTTTTCAATCAAGTTGTCAAATTTGAGTGTTTGCACTTGTTTTTTATAATCTAGCTTAATATAGATTGCTGGACGACTCATATAATCGCGCATTTCTTTGATCATAAATTTGTGTGTTGATGGTTTTTCTTTGAGTGCCGACATATAATCTATTAAGCCATCGCGGAATTCATCTAGTGAAAGGTAGTAATTTGTCATTGTTTTAAATGTTGGGCGCGTATTGGAAAGCGTACTGATGGGATTGATTAGGTCTTTGGGGTTATATTGATGGCCGAGTGAACACTCGTCAGCATATCCAACTTCGCTACAACATCCTTCTATCGGGCACTTTCCTTCAACTTGTCTACCATTGAGAACGACATTCAATTTTTCATCAAAAAATTGCTCAGTTTCTTTCTTTTTCAATTTTCCATTTATTAGCATTGATACAAACACAAAACTTGAGAAATTTTTGTGATCTTCAAAGGCGGGTTCCAAGCATGATGCATAATAACGATTAAGTGAAATATCATATTTTTGCAAAGTTTTTTCTTGCAAATCGTGGAAATGTTTGACATATTCATCGAGTGTTAAGTTTATTTGTCCACTATCGCGCAATTTACGATATTTTTCTTCGGTTGACGAGCCAAAACCATCAGTCCCGCATAAAAAAAGAACATTATCACTGCCGATTCTGTCACGCATATAACGTGCATAAAAATCAGCCCAAATAAATAGTGAGATATGCCCTATATGTAGCGGTTTGTTACCATTGGGCATTCCTGATGTTATGACAATTCTTTTGGGAAATTTATTTTCATTCATTTTTTTCTCCTAAATGTTTATCAAAATTCTTACATATTATAACACAAAAATGCGATGATAGCAATAAAATTATTGACTTAATTTTAAAAAGATAACTTTATCATTCCATTACTTATTCACATATGATTATTAATTTTGGCAAGAGCATTTGATAATTATAGTATTAAAATTATAAACAAGAACATTTAATTTTTGTAGCAATATTTGAATTTCCCCTTTATTACAAAAAAAAAGCACAGCGCGTACGCTATGCTTTCTTTATCCAACTAACTCTATTAATTATCTTTAGTCAACTCAGAATTTCTACAAAATTGTTCTTTTCTAAATTTCTTATCACGTTCGCTAAATGGTTCTGCACCACTTAATTCATCTGCAATAAATGTGTTTAATCCAAAAGTTGGCAATTTTGCAAAACTATTTACAATTTCTTTTTCCGCCGTCGGCATACCAGTTTTACTATTAATTGTTTTGATAATCATAGTTGTTGAATCTTTCAACTCTCTATCTTCATTTAATTTCAATGAGCGGTGTAAATTTTCAGTTTCACTTAAGTACGCATTATACATTTTTTCTTTCGATTGTTCCATCGACTTGTCGTCATAGACGAATGAACTCAATGACAATGAAATCTGATAAGGTTTATTTGCTTCTTTTGACCATGTAGTAACGCGATATGCTTCGCAATTGTCAATTGAACGTTGTTCTCTCGCTGTGCTTTCGGCAAGTTGTGTATAAGCAAGCGCCTTTTGAACATTATCAAATTCTTTTGTTATAGTGAACTTCGGATTATCAAAGTCTAATTGTACTAAAAAGTGTGTAGTATTTGTATCAAGATTTTGCGTGTCAATGTATTCGCCAAGTTCTTTGCTACTTGCTTGCATTGATTCAATGGCGCTTTTAATTCCTTTCATTTTGTCTTCAAACTTTGAACCATTATAATATTCACACGCATCTTCGCAACTAACTTTGTCAAGGATTGGGAATGGTGCTAATGAAATCGACTCTTTTTGTAAAGATTTCATATACCCTTGTTTGCTTGTTAATGTTGACAATGCTACACGTGGTTGAACACATTCGACATAGTCTTCTTCGTGCTTTATAAGATTAAGTCTTTCTCTATTAGAAGCCACAATTTGTGCGCTCATCACAAGTTGTTCAAACAAAGGCATATCATCTACTGCAACATATGCTGGGGCTGATGTTTTATCTCCTGTCAATGCAGATACGAAATTTGCATCATCAGTCGCTAAATCATTGATGATATTCTTTTTGTTAAACAAGTTTTTTGTTTTACTTTTTGGTTGCGAACTAAAGATTTTATTTTTGAGTGTGCTAACACCGCGTTTAGTGCGATTGATAACACGGCGTTCATCTAGATTTGCGCTGAACTCTTCAAGTACAGAGATATCATTTCCTTTAATGCCAAGATAGTCAAGGTAATCCTCGTGCAAATCATCAAGTTTCTCAAAATTCTTGATGAGCTTCTTTGTGCGTCGCCCTTCGAGCCACTCGAGTTTGCTTTTTTGTTTAAGTTTCGTTGTATCTGTCTCAACGACAAATGGGTTAGTTGATCTATCTTTAATATAATTGTCACTTAATTTGTAGCCAAGTTTTGATGCAAGACGAGCAACCTTCCTGTGATACATATCGTGAACAGAATCAAAATACATAAGCTTTTTATCGCGCTTTTTAATCATTTTCGCATATTTGCGGTCACTTAAATATTTCCCTTGATTTTTATAATCGGCAAATTTCTTTTCAATCTTGCCTGCTGTTTGAATGCTTTTCTCCGCTTTAGAAAGCACATTATCTTTGTGCAAGATTGATTTATGAATACCATAACCAATGCCCCCTACTACTCCAGCGAATACGAGATTACCACTATATGCTAATGCAGTCATTAATGTTGGAGTGGCAACAAGTGGACCAATTGCTGGTATCAAGAAAATTGCGCCTGCAATGCCTCCGACGATAACGGACGAAACAGCATATGTTCCTACCCTTTTGGTTGTACTATTATCGTTGCGAACGGCGCGAAAATAGTCTTTATTATGAGTATCTCTTTTATAATCAACTAAATTAATCATTCTTCTACTCCTTTCTTTGTGCATATTATACACTACTTTGCAATTTTTGTCAATAGTCATAGTATATTTTTAATGTGGTTTGTCAAACAAATAATAATGTTTTTTTGAAAATTTTTTATTTTTTTTAA
>CAZAYL010000046.1:0-4423 GCA_964489405.1 uncultured Lachnospiraceae bacterium
ATGTTGATTTGTTGGATATAGATCAGTTTCAAGAATATTTGAATGACCATTATGAGATATTTGGGCGTAACGAAGTATCATGTTCAAATTCAAAAAGAACATCAATTTTTATATTTTTATATAGGGGTGCTTATGATACTGCATATATATGTACACCAACGACAAATATAGAATATTATTTTGATGGAACATTACCTAGTTATATTTTGGAAAACACATTATCAAACGAATTTAAAAATAAATATATAATGCATAAATCAGAATTCTCGAATCGATATAAAACCAACATTAAAACCAATACAGATGTTTTACATTTCATTGATGATTTCATCAAAATGCCTAAACCCGATGATTTCGATAATGAAAAAATGATAAAGAAGGTCAAGAATTAATTTCTTGACCTTTCTGTTTTCACTATGTCATAACCCAATGAAATTATGAGTTTCAGTGTTTCGAACGCGGTGTTTCGGTCGTATTCCTTTTCTTCTTCCGTCAGTTCGTCATAAGGAACAAGGCAAGGAGTTTGTTTCTTTTCGTCGTTTCTGACCGGACCGTAAGTCCAACCGGATGAAATCCTTCCTTGTGCCCAGACATCATGCACATTTTCCGCAATCACTTCCGCAAGGTTGTTCAGTTCATTTGGAAGAGTAATGCCGTCAAGGTTCTTTGGCTTGGGAGTATATCCTTCATTGAATTTCAAAAGTTTCATAACACATAAATATAATATATCTTATTTATGAAAAGATTCAGTCAATTATTTGAAAACAAGTTCGTTCAAAGAACACCGGAAGAACGGGAACGACTCTTTAATAGTGCAAAGAAGGAGTTCGGGACAACCCTTGATTTCCGTGAGGTTGGGTATATAATGCCGGACGGTTCAATGTTAGATTTCAGTGAGAAAAACAATGGTGGAGAACGGGGTCGGCGTAGTGCGGATCATAGAAATGTTGCGGAAATAATAAACGACCGTGAGTATGGAACAAGGACGGATTATTTGAATGACTTCATAAATGAGGGACCGATAAGGATTATGCCGGAAACCGGTGGAATAGATCTTGCACAACCACCGACAAAAGAACAGGAAGACAGACTTTTAAGTTTTATATACAGGTATCACGGTGAAGTTGAACTTGAAATAACAAGGGATGGTCGGACAGTCTGTTATGCATATTATAAGGAACGGACTTCACCACAAAGGATTTTGAATGACATTGATATGTATTTCTCCAAGGGTATAATTCCGGAAGGGAATTCATAAGATTTCACATAAAAAGGTTGAGAAGTAATTCTCAACCTTTTCTAATAATTAAAATCTTTAATGGTTCAAGTGATTTATTGTTCAGTTTTTGTTCGGTGTTCAGTTTTATTGAACAAATGAAAATAATTGAACATAAGAGAATGCATTCTTTATAACAATATACTCATAAATATCTTATGAGAATATTAGATTATAATTCATTTATCAATCAAGATAGACAGAAAACACAATCTGTCAATGAACACCTTTGGAGTGGAATAATCCATAGAAGTGAAAGCGGAGAAGAACGGAAGGAAGATCTCATTTGTTCTACAAAAGAAGATATCCAAAGAAAGATACAAGAAATCATTGACAAGACTCACCCAAAGAAAGGTGATATTATTGATTTAAATCACCTTAATGTGTCAAGTGTGGAAGATATGAGTAATTTGTTTTATGATTATGAAAATCACATTAATTTCACAGAGTATAATTTCAATATATCCAAATGGGATGTATCCAGTGTGACGAATATGGAGTGTATGTTTTGGGGTTGTGAGAACTTCAACAGTGATTTATCCAAGTGGAATGTGTCCAAAGTGACGGATATGAGTTGTGTGTTTTGTAAATGTGAAAACTTTAACAGTGATTTATCTAATTGGGATGTGTCCAGTGTGACGAATATGTGGCATATGTTTGAAGATTGCACGAACTTCAACAGTGATTTATCCAAATGGAATGTATCTAGTGTGACGAATATGGAGTGTATGTTTAAAGATTGTGAGAAATTCAATAGTAATTTATCCAATTGGAAGGTATCTAAAAAAACGAGGATGTGTGGTATGTTTGAAGGATGTGAGAACTTCAACAGTGATTTATCTAAATGGAATGTGTCCAAAAAGACGAGGATGAAAGGAAGTATGTTTGACGGTTGTTCTTCACTCAAAAAATTACCCGATTGGTATCACGAGTAGGCAATCTTCAACCCCCCTTAATGGTCTTATATGAACAGACACCGAAAATCGATTTAGTCCCAACAAGTATATAGTTCCCTAAATAAAAATAATTTTATGGACTTAACAATAGTTTATCAATGTAATGCTGACACCAATCTCTTTGACAGTTTTGGTGATATCTACGAGAAATCATTTCCCGATGAAGATGAACGGGAACCGTATGGAAATATTCGTTTCCGGACATTTTCAGATTATTCCGCTTATGGAAATTATCCCGCCACAATATGTTGTTTTTTGACTGAAGAACAGAAACCGGTCGGTGGATTGATCTGTGATTACTATTTATCTGAAACAGAAGATGACACCATTGATATTGAAATCATTTACTTGATGGTTGATGAACAATATAGAAATCAAGATGCCGGAACATATCTTATGACAACCGGATTACAAGAAGTCATAAAGGAACTGACTTCAACCGGATTAAGTGTGAGAAACATTTATCTTGAAACAGAAAATCCGGACAAGGTTGAAACAAGTGTTATTGATCCCGAAATCAGAATAAGGTTCTTTAAGAAATTGGTTTTTAAAGAAATCAAAATGAATTATATGCAACCACCACTTTCAGAAACCTGTGAATGGACGGATAAACTTATTTTAATGGTGTTGGACAACGATCAATCAGGATATGTCAAACGAACAGATCTTGAAGAATTCCTGAAACTCTTTTATGAAGGACTATGTGTAGAAGAATCAAGGTTTTATAAATCACTTGAAGAAGAACTTGATAAATCACAAATCAAAAAACACAATTCCTTGGATTTTGTTCTTGAATTGAAATAATCATATGAATGACGGGATTTTTTCTCGTCATTTGTTATTTTTAAGAAAATGATTGTTTTATGAGAAAAATGATTTGTGTTTCGTTCAGTCCAAATCTGGATTTGGACTTGATTAAGAATAAGAATGATTGGTGGTCAAAGAACATTGAATTTGCTGATCCGAATGATAATGATATGGATATTGTATGTGATGATTTACTTCCGTTCATTCAAAAGGAATATGAACAGTCGAAAAATGAAATAATCAACACGAAATGGGTTTCGATTCTCGACGCCAAACCATATTACGAACAAATAAAATATGATTTGGTGTTGATGAACTTTAATTCAAGATGGATAGAAGATACGATTTATGTTTTATTGGAGAATAACAAAACGATTGCACTGATCGTCGGTGAGTTTGGATGGAAACAGATCGTGAAAGAAATTAAGAAAAAATAATTTTGTTATTTTTAAAACATAATTTTAATAATAGTTTATTATGGCGAAACAGTCTGGAGTATTCAGTTTTAGTGATCTTAATAAAGAAATGTCAAAGAACTCCAAATGGGGAGGTCTTATGAGTGATGGTGCCGGTGTAAGTGCGATTACCGATTATATTCCTGTGGGAAATTATATATGTAATGCATGTCTTACCGGAAGTCTTTTTGGGGGTATCCCGAATAACCGAAGCACCTGTTTAAGCGGAGAAAGCGGGGTTGGCAAGACCTACATGCTTCTTAATATCGCGCGAGAGGCACAGAAACGAAATTATTTTGTAATCTGGTATGACTCGGAGAATGCGATTGAGTCTTCACAATTGAAACAGTTTGGGGTTGATCCGTCTGTATTCAGGTATGAACCGGTTGGAACAGTTCAAGAATTTAAGACAAATATTACACAGACCGTCGATCTTCTTATAACAAAGAAAGAAGATGGTATGGAGATACCGAAGGTTTTGTTTATTCTCGATTCGGTCGGGAATCTTGCGAGTGCCAAAGAAGTGGCGGATGCTTTGTCAGGTAGTGATAAGGCGGATATGACCAAGGCAAAACAGATTCGATCTATATTCAGGATTCTTATGCAGAAGATGGGAATTATTGGTGGAACTTTTGTATTCTCAAATCATGTTTATGCGGCGACAGACACTTATGTCCCGACAAGTTATCAGGCCGGTGGTAAGGGACTTATCTACGGGGCAAGTGCAATTTTAAATTTGTCGAAGGCAAAATTGAAGGAGGGGACAGATAACACACAGACTGGTATTATCGTTACCGCAAAACCGGAGAAGAATAGATTTTGCAAACCCACGACGGTGAAGTTTTATATATCGTTCAGGTCGGGTATGAATCCTTATGTCGGTCTTGAAGATTATATTTCTTGGGATAGGTGTGGTATTGACAGGGGTA
>CAZAYL010000047.1:0-4351 GCA_964489405.1 uncultured Lachnospiraceae bacterium
CGAGCGAAGCGTCGCAATCTCCCGGAAGGGGTCGCGGTTAGTTATGGCGTACCCATACACATTGACGGCGCTAGCCACCCGTAGCAGTGCGCTTTCGCACCCGCGCCAGCCACCAACAGCAGTGCGCTTTCGCACTAATGCTCACTTATAGCGAATTGGGTGCTGGGACGGCATCCGCATTGGTAGCGTCCGCCACGATAATATCGCCGATTTCGACGTTGAGCGTTTCGGCGTTCTCGTACTCGATTTCACGAACCCCGCACACGCCCTTGATGTCCGCTTCCGCCGACTTAATGAACTCGACGCACGGCGCAAAAATCTTAATGTTCTCAATTTCGGCTTTCAACGAAACCTTATTTATCGACTTGTGTTGTCGAACCATTGACACGATGTCGCAAAGCACGTCGCCGTCCTTAATGATATCTGCATCAACATCACTGCCCAAATCTAAGTACCCTGACACGTGAATCGACTTGCACCCTTCAATTGGCGCAAAGTAGTCCATATAAATTTCCTCAGTTATGTGTGGCATAACTGGCGCAAACATCTTGAGCATACCCAAAAGCGCGTTATAGCAAGCGTATTTTGCCGAATCACACTTCTCTTGCCCATAAATATCAGGGTTGTACAAACGGCGCTTGACAATCTCGACGTAATTGTCGCAGAAATTCCAGAAAAATCTCTCAAGCTCGTTCATCGCAAGCGGAATTTCATAATTATTCAAATTTTTGATAAATTTTCCATACAAATCTTTATATTTTTCCAAAATCCACGTGTCGACGGCTTCGAGTTGAACCTTTTTCGGCGTGTACCCCTCAAGGAACGACAGCACGAATTTGCTGACGTTCCAAATCTTGTTGACGAGTTTTTTGCCGTTTTCGAACTCGACGTATGAAAACGCGGTATCCTTGCCGAGCGAAAGGCTATTCGCCCAATAGCGCGTAACATCGGCAGAGTGGGTTTTGATAATCTCTTGCGGAGTGTCCTTGCTATTGCCCTTTGATTTCGACAACTTTGAGCCGTCCTCGCTCGTAACGTACCCCGAAATCATCAAATCTGTCCACGGCAATTTGTTGAAGTGATAAAGGCTCTTGACAATCGTATAAAAATCCCACACGCGAATATTGTCGTGTGCATTCGGGCGCAACGACATTGGTATCATCTCGTCGCTTAACCCCTTGCCCGTCTCTAGGTCAGTGGAAATTTGCGGTGTCAAACTACTCGTCGCCCACGTGTCCATAACATCGGTTTCGGGTTCAAACTCACAGCAACCGCATTCGCACGCTGTTTTTGGTTGGTGTTTTAGCGGGTCAACAGGCAAGTCCGCCACACCTGCCAAAACAGTCTTGCCACAGTTCTTGCAGTACCAAACTGGGAATGGCACACCAAAGTAGCGCTGGCGCGAAATGCACCAGTTCCAAGCCAAGTTTTCCACCCAATTAAGGTATCGCGCGCGCATAAATTGCGGGTGCCAATTCGCCTTGAGCCCCGCGTCATAGAGCTCCTGCTTGTGGCTCAAAACGTCAATGAACCACTGCTTTTTGACCGCGATTTCAACGGGCGTTCCGCACCTGTCGTGCGTCGAAACGGCGTGGACAATGTTGTCCTGCTTGATTAGTAAGTTGTTTTCCTTGAGTTTTTCAATGACAGCGTTGCGCGCCTCGACGATTTTGAGTCCCTCAAACTCGCCCGCAAGCGCCGTCATCCTGCCGTCGTCTGTAAAGCACTTCTTTATCTCCAAATTGTGCTTTCTTTGCCACTCTTTGTCGACCGTGTCGCCGAATGTACAGCACATTACGACGCCTGAACCCTTTTCCATATCGACCATTTCGTCCGCCAAAACGGGCACCATATACCCAAAATACGGAACGACAAGTTTTTTAGAAAGCAAGTGCTGATTTTTCTCATCATCTGGGTTTATGAACACGCACACGACACCACAAAGCATTTCGGGGCGCGTCGTCGCGACAACGACGAACTCATCAGTGCCGTCTATGTAGAACTTAAGGTAATTAAAGGTGCTTTCAATTTCTTTGTCCTCAAGTTCGCTCTGTGCACACGCACTTTGGCACTCAGTGCACCAAAGCGTCGGGGCTTCTTGACGATAGATGTACCCTTTGTTATACAAATCAATGAACGACATTTGCGAGATTTGTTGCGTTCTCGGCGCAATGCTCGAATAATGGCGCTTTAAGTTGCAACTAAAGCCCGCCTTTTTGTATAGGTCAAAAAACTCCTCTTCGAGTTTTTGCGTTTCTTTCATACAAAGGTCAACGAAAGTCGCGCGTGGCAATTGATATGCCTTTTTCTTGATGACCTTTTCGACATAGCGCTCAGTCGGCAAGCCGTTGTCGTCGAAGCCGAACGGGAAATAAACATTCTCGCCCAACATTCTGTGGTGTCGCGCGATTGTTTCGATGTGCATATAACTCGACAAATGCCCCATATGAATCTTGCCGTTGCAAGTTGGTGGGGGTGTGTCAATCGCGAAAATCTTTTTCGCACCGCCCTTTTCAAATTTATATACATCATTGTCAAACCAATAGTTTTGCCACTTAGCCTCTTTCTCGATAAAATTGTACTTTTTATCCAACATTATAAATCCTCACTTTGTTTTGCGCCCGCCTTTAGTCAAAAAATAGACGGAGTAAGCGTACTTTGCCACCCGCGCAATAGTATAAATAGATTGTCTGTACTTTCGCAACACAACACACCACACCCGCAAAACAACCCTGCCAAATAAACTCTGCCACAATATGGATTATCTCCCACAACACAGTTTATGCTCAGTAATGTAGTTTGTTACGCAAAGTAGTTTCACGCACCACAAAATAATTGCACGCACCACGAAAAACTAAAATAAATAATTGCATCGCAAAAAAATAGGAGCATACCCGCACCAACAATCTTTTCATTATATTATATACTTTTACGCGCAATAAATCAAGCGTTTGCCACAAAAAACGCATAACAATTATGCTATGCGCCTTTCTCTATAAGCGAATACTAACACCACTATGATAAAATAATTCCTTAGTACAAAAGCGCACCGCTACGGGTGGCTACCGCGGTCAATGAGTGTGGGTACCTCATAATAGGGCGGGTTGCCCTTCCGGGAGATTGCGACGCTTTGCTCGCAATGACGATAGGGAGAGTACCTTACCACAATAATAAGGATGTTATTTAAATAAAATATCATTATCAAAGTGGCACAAGTACTCTCTTTGGGCCATTCAGATATATCAAACAACTTTAAGTACTACTATAATAAAATAATTCCTTATTATTAAAATAGTACAAGTACTCTCTTTGGGTCATTCAGAGCGAAAATCAAACCCGCATTGTGGGGTTTGATGAAGCGTAGGAATCTCGCGAACCGCGTGCCCCGCGTGCGGTATCGCGCCCACAAGCCCACCACTCGTTAGCCCTCGAAAGCTTGTACTCAGACACTCACACTACTTCAACACCCATAAAGTAGCCCTTGTCCACAAACGCAACGCTCACGCTGATGTTTATTTGTGTCCCGCTAAAGTAAAATGCTTTGTACGACGTCGCATCATTGCCCACATCTTCTTCCGTCCACGTATCCGCGCCAGTTGCCGTTATCGTCACATTACAATATGGGGGAAAAGTAAACTCGAATTTTCCGTTTACAGTTGTTGAGCCGTCTAAAAAGTCAAACGTCGCAATGCTACTATCACTCGTCAATAAATACGATTTTGCAAGTGTCGAATTACGAAAATCAACACACAAATATGGAGTTATTGATTTATTCGAATCAAAGTTTGTAAATGATGTCGAAACTTTAGTTTCTTTCTTTTCTCCTAGGGTTATTGATATTGTATTCTCCCCAGTTTCATTCAAAACAAATTCATATTGCTGTTCCGAAATTTTTGTATATGAACTCTCGGTAGTCGAGACGCTTTTCACTTCCAGTGTAATACCATATAATCCATTTAATTTTGTAAATGGTATCGTCACAGTGGCGTTAATGCTCCAATCCGTATCTATCACGAGATCTGTCCGACCAATCTCGATTGTATTACCATTTGAACTAAAACTCCAACCTGATGCTGTCGTTGTGCTTCCATTACTAACTGACAAAATTGTGTCACTCCTGATAGCACTAATCACATCGTTCATAGTGAACGATTTCCCAAAATCAATTGGCGATGGCAAATTAAACTTCACATACACACTCGACTCGGCAGGCAGTGCTTCATAACCTCTTTCATCATTATAATATAAACGCAGTGCGCCACTAAATAGGCACGCACATAACGCAAAAAGGCACATCAACAATATCAACGTGTCATTAAATCTTTTATGTAATTTTAAACCATTTGCTTTG
>CAZAYL010000048.1:0-4255 GCA_964489405.1 uncultured Lachnospiraceae bacterium
AACCATAACCTATACGGCAGGGACAAATGGTACACAAGATCCAGTGTCATTAACAAAAGTAACTAGTGGCACACAATATTACCTAGCAGTTGATACTAAACACATAAATTCTTGATTTTTATAAGGAAATATAAAAAAAATAAACTTTTTTAATTATTATGCTTGAAATTATTATAATTTTGAGTATAATAATATGTGTAAGAATAAATTACACTTATTTAATTGTGCGTTTTATTGTCTGGGCAAGTTTTTGCTTGCTCGACTGATAAAAGAAAATAAGGATTGATTGATAAAGGAGAGATTATGAAAAAAGAGTTTGAACAAAGGTTTGTAGACCACGAAAAAGAGTTGCGTTTTTTGGAGGAGCAATATAGCAGTCCCGCGTCCTCGTTCGTCGTCGTGTACGGGCGTCGACGCGTCGGCAAAACCACGCTGTTGCTGGAGTTCCTAAAATCGCACCGCGATAGCCTTTACTTCCTATCTACGGAAGAATCGGAATACCAAAATAGGCAGTATTTCAAGGAGCAAGTCGCCACGTTCGTCGGCAACCCATTGCTTGCGCGCGCCGACGTCGACTGGAACACCATATTCGCGCAAATCGTCGCGCACGAAACGCCGACAAAAAAGGTAATCATTATCGACGAGTTCCAGTACATCGGGCAGTCAAACGCGTCATTCCCGTCGGTTATGCAGAAAATTTGGGACACCCAACTAAAGGACGCCAATATTATGCTCATTCTTTGCGGTTCGCTAATCTCGCTTATGCAGTCGCAAGTGCTTGATTACGGCAGTCCGCTCTACGGCAGACGCACGGGTCAAATTAAACTCAAGCAAATTCCATTCAAGTATTACGGCGAATTCTTTCCAAACAAAACAACGGAAGAACTGATTCCGTTCTACGCCGTCACGGGCGGGGTGCCGAAATACATCCATTCGTTCCAAAACGACGGCGACGTGTTCTCCGCAATCAGCAACCGCGTCTTGACTTCGCAAAGTTACCTTTACGACGAACCGACATTCCTACTGCAAAAGGAAGTTAGCGAAGTCGGCAGTTATTTCACGCTGATAAAAGCAATCGCTATGGGGAACCACAAACTCGCCGACATCGCAAGTTGCGTCGGGGTTAAGCAAACCAGTCTTACAAAATATCTGCGCAATCTCATCGACCTCGACCTCGTCGAACGCGAGGTTCCCGTAACCGAGTCCGCGCCAGAAAAATCGAAAAGCGGACTCTACAAAATCGTCGACAACTACATCGCGTTTTGGTTCAAATTCGTGTACCCGTATAGAGTGTTTCTTGAAAAAGGCGAAACAACTTACGTGCTAGAGAAAATCAAAAGCGGGTTCAAGCAAAACTACGTCTCGTTTGTCTATGAGGATATTTGTCGCGAAAAAATTTGGGATATGGCAGTCGAAAATCGCTGGAATTTTGAAATCGCCAAAGTGGGTAGATACTGGGACAAGGAAATGGAACTCGACATTGTCGCGCTTGACCAATCGGGCAAAAACGCGGTTATCGGGGAATGCAAATATTCGCAAGCGGAAAAGGGCTTGAACGTTCTGCACGAACTGCAAGCGAAAGCGCAAAAACTGGCAAAGAAGTGCGGCATAACTCACACGCAATTGATAATCTTCAGCAATGGCGGCTTTTCGCAAGGCTTGCGCGACGAAGCCGCCCGCAACCCCGACTTGCTTTTAGTGGAAAAAGTGTGAAAAAAGTTCACTGCATAACTTTATGCAGTGAACTTTTTAATTATCACAATTATAAAATGCAAAATTTTGTACATTTTTTTTAAGCAAAATGTCAATATCATCATCGAGTAATAAGTCTTGCTTTTTAGAATAAAAACCACCCATTTATATTTCTCCATTTACACACTTAGAGGCAGTTTGTGTAACCTCTATGATAGAGTTATCGCTAGCCTTTGAAAGGTTTACTTTGAATTTTACTGTTTTTTCATATGTATCTCCATATTGATTTTTAAATGTCAATAAAATTTCATAATCTCCAATTGAGTTTTTATTATAGGGTAATTCTCCAACTAAAAACATTAAATCATTTTTAATCATAACGGTCTTACCATAAATATCTCTTTCAATTTTGTCCAGTTTGTCATAATAGAACGTATTTTCATCAAATGTTAGTTGTTTGATATTTAAATCAAAGACACAATTGTCTAAATAATTGTATACAAAAAAACGGAAATATTTATATTCATAGTCTTTTCCCTCTGTTATTGACCACTTTTTACCAAGTCGCTTGCTGGGTAGATCCACAGCGGTATAGGGGTACTCAATACACTCAGCAAAAACATCCACATTTCTTTCAGCCATAATCTCTTGTTTTTTATATTTTCTTGCTTGTTTATATGCTATTAACCCGACAGCAAGTGTAGCAAGTCCACTTATCCACCCAGAAATTATTGTGAGATAGTTTGTTTTGTTGTTGTCATCGCCATTACAACCCCATATTCCATACGCTAAGTTTGCAATAAATAAAACCAATAAACCGATTGCTAGCCAAAATAGCCAGTTAGATAATATTTTTTTCATAGTTACTCCTTTTTTTAATTTATAAGACTTTGATGTTTTACATTTAACTTTTTTTTTATTTTTTTGTTGTTGATTTAATTCCTTAAATTTGTTCTTTAATTTCTCGAAATTGTCATTGTACTTATTTATGTTTTCCCACTGATTACATGACGGATGTGGTAAATATAATATGTTCTCTTTTTCGAGATTGTTTATTTTTGTTTTTAATTTGTCACATTTTTCTTTTGCACAATCAAAGTAGACTTGTGCAAAACTTCCGCAAAGCACAATACAAAGATTTTCATTCCCCTCAACAATGTATTCGTTCAATCTTTTGCAAAACTGCTCAAGTATGGTTGTATTACACTTTTTAATTTTGTTATAGATTTGTTGGGTTCTAATGTAATTTAATTTAGAATATAACCCGTCTGTGGCTGTTTTCAAATCCTTGAATTTTCGCTTGTTTACTTTACAAGTTATTTGATTTTTTTTGTCCCAATCTTCTGTATTAACATCCAATGGGACTTGAGATACATTTATCACGCAAATTTTAGTTGAATCAATATTATCTTGTCCTTTTGGCTTTATAATTTCTCCGAATGCTTCTCTATTATCGCCAAGTAACATTTTTGACACTGATTTCCCAGAATTCCCAGCAAGTGGATAGCTCTTTTCTACCTCTTCTATATAGGGGGATTCAAGAATGAATAGATATTCAAGTTTGTTCATTTCTTTTTTTCTAGCAAAATTAGATACATCCCCAACATAGTAACTTGGGTATGGTTCAACACAAGTTAGATATTTTCTTAATCTCGCTTCTTCATCTTCTCCATCATCTTTTTTTACTCTATCATCTTTTTTCCCACTTGATGGTTTTTGAACAGTTGATTTCTTACCCTTATCGTTAGCTGTTTTTTTTCTTGTTTTCAGTTGGATGTAAATCTCCACTTCCATTGCTTGGGTTGTCATCTTCATTCATAGTTTTTTTATCTGAAAAAACTAATCTAATATTGCTTATAATTTATAAAAATGACTTGTATGGACAAGCCAAACAAGTCATTTTTACCAACCCAATTATCAGTTAAAACTTGGAGTCGACGCCCCAGTGTCAACCACAAATTTTACACTGAATTTCAAAGCCGTGTACCCATCAGTAGTTTGTTCAACTTTGCTCCAATCTACCGAAGCGTTATTCGTCAGCAGAGACGACAACGCCACACTCACCGATGCTTCATCTGACTCCTTTATCGTCCCGTTGTCTGAGCCAAACTCCCCGCTTATTGCTCCCGCGCTATTTCCTTTTGTGGCTATTTGAACACCATATTTCATCTTCGCTTTAGCAGAAATGTTTGTAAATGTCACCGTTGGGTTGTTTGTCAAAGCAATTTTTCCGTTTGTATCTATGGTACCCTCGAATTCCCAAGCATCTGTCAAACTAGTGTCCTTCACCCCAGTCATTGTGATCGAGTATTGCCCCGCAAAGGTAATAGTACCTGTCGCCGTTTTCTTGTTAGTAAGTGCAGCGAAGGTAAATGTTAGTGCAATAGAGATTGCGAGCAAGATTGAAAGAGCAATCATTGCTAAACTTTGTTTTGAAACTTTTTGCATTTTTAATTTTCTCCTTTATTTTTTTGTTTCATTTTTTTACACTGAAAAATGAAACAAAGGAGATAGTGTAATTTTTGTGCATAATGCACAAAAATAGTGAAAAGTATTGACATTT
>CAZAYL010000049.1:0-4163 GCA_964489405.1 uncultured Lachnospiraceae bacterium
AAAATGTTATCATTTTGTTATCAAATCAGTATTAGGAAGTCTCGAAACCCGCATATACAATGGGGTCTTTCAACTTCTTTTTTTTATTCCAATTCTGCAATTTTACACCTGTCTGCGGTGTTAAATCTTGCGAAAAGTGCCTATTTGCGGCATTTCATTTTCTGTATTGTCCTTATTTTCTGAGGTTTCAGTTAAAAAAGGTATCAAAAAGGTATCACGTAAATTTGCTTATGATACACATTCATTATTCAGCCTTCTTTCTCCAGTTCCTGTATAAGCCGGTAGTGACTCTCTTGTCAATCGGTTTCTCCGCGTCCTCAGGTATTGCCCAGGCATTTCCGAATTTAACTATGCCTTCAATCTTACCCGCAGCGCAAAGATTTTGGACATTTCTTACCGACATATTCCACTTATCTGCAACCTCACGGACTGTTAAAAATCCGTTCATAACCCACCTCATTTCAGAAGATTTAAAAACCCTATATTCATTATATCGTATGTGCGCAACATGTCAAGATAAAATAAACCTCTGCATAATGTGCTAAATGCAAAGGTTTATGTTAGCTTTCCAAAGTGAGGGAAGATTCCGGCAGTCTCCAATCTATGTACCCTCTGTGCCGCTTACTCAGTTAGTCCTCAATTCGAGCCTTGCCACTTCCAGTGAAGACAGTGCCTTACCAATATCTTCTATCGCATACTCGATATATGAATTAACCAACTCCTGCTCGCCTTCTGCAATCATCGTATCAAGCTTAAGTTTGGTATCCTCTAGATCAAAAATTAAGTTCTCTAACTCTTCATATTCACCGGTCATAGCTGCCCTTTCCGATTTTTCCGTCAACGACTATTTCATTCATAAGTTTATGATTGAGTTCAGTTCTTCTCTGACGTCCATTAATTATTACTTCTTTTGGGGTGTGGTAAATTTGCTCCACTTACAAGCATATTTATGACCTTCCTTTATACTCCGCACGTATTGTGTCTATATAGAGCTGATGTCTTTCATCACAGACCCTACGGTTGTGCCTATCAACAATTTCTTCAACTTCTTTTTCAAAATGATTCTTTGCCTTGTGATATGCCAATTCGTCCTCAGACAGTTTCTTCTCACATTCTGCCTCAAACTCTGCACATAAATCTTCGTAGGAAGAGCATTTACATTCCCCTCTGTCTATCTGTTTCGCAGATTCCTCTAACTCATCAATGAAATCATCTATATTCTTTTCTCGCTCTTCTGTCATAAAGCCAAAGAAAAATATTTCGGATAAAATATACGCAGCGCAGATATCCTTCCCCAACACCTCAATGGATGAGTCGGCAACCTTATATCCGGCCAGTTCATTCATATGATCCATATCAAAGCCATAGAAATTTACACGAGCTTTACCCTCATCATCAAATAGGCGAAAGTCTTTGTCAACAACAGGAAGAATATCCTCATCCCTGGTAACAAAGCCATACAACTCTTTTTTCCGGGAATTTTCATAGCTCTCTGAAGCAACTTCTAAAACAAAAAGTGTATGTTTCGCTTGTGCTTCATCTATTTTGCATTCTTGAAATTCCCTTATATTTTCAGCAATGACATGTCTCAGTTTAGGGATGCGTTCATACTTTTCTACAAGAGTCTGCTCCTCATTGTCTTTGCTAAATTGGTAATCAAGCAAAATATAAGCATCTGCTACCCTATTGGAATCTACCTGCCCCATCAATTCTTGTACTGTCATCTTCTCTACCTCGCTGATAATGATTGTTACTCTGCTGCACATTCAGTGCGATAACGAAACCCTACTCCTTAGACCGAACCTCTGATTTCAAGTTATTTGCAGATAACCTTTGTCTCATTGTAGCCCAACGAATTTAACTTTGACTTTAGAATCTACCTATCATACATACGCTTACCACTCATCCGAAGAAACCCATTTTATTTGCTCATCTATCCATTCTTTAAACCATCCAAATTGAGCATTGTAAGCTTCTTCAACAGATTGTATTCCTTTATAAAACTTGATTACTCTTGGATCGCATTGTAACATTTCTCCACTGATTTTTTCACTTAGATAAATGTCCTTTATACTTCTAGTTCTTGATAACGCAACATATAACTGTCCCGGTTCCCATCCGGCAGGCAAAATATTGACTTTATCAAATGTCATACCTTGAGATTTATGAATTGTTATTGCATATGAAAGTCTGATTGGGAACTGCTTGACTATAATTTCATCGCTCTTATCGGAAGGAAGCATAATTTTTGACAAATTGATTAACTCTCCGGTTCTGACAAGTTTTACTTTGATCGTATTAACCTCGCCATCACTGTCTAAACATATTTGATCGATAATTCCCTCTGAGCCATTTGTATATTGTCCGCCCGGATCATTTACAGTAAATCTTACTTTTGCGTTTTTCTTTATCACCAATTTATTGTCAAGTTGTTGGTTCTCAGCATTACTTTTACGCAAATTATTACCATTTAAATCGGTTATCTCACTTAATATTGTTGTTTCCTGCCCCGGTAACTTGCTTAACATATTCTTGCAAATGTTGTCTGCATCATCTCTCCTGCCACATAAAAAAGTCTCCCCTTCAAACTTAATTTGACTTACGTTGTTATTAATATACTCTACGCATTCTTTATTTCCCTGCTTTGCCATGTCAAGCATTTCCGAGAACTCTTTGTCTTCTCCGGAACGTATCTTCTCATGTAACCTAAAGCACCAAAATTTTTCAAATGCTTTCGCTTCAAAAAGCCAGTGCATATTTATATAGCCGCCCTCTGTAACCGGCGGTAGTTGAAAAAAATCTCCCACTAAAATCAATCTGATTTGCTTACCTTTCCCCTGTTTGATAAACTGCAACTCTTGGTACAATAAGTCAAGCATTTCAGCCGTAATCATACTTACTTCGTCAATTATTATTACATCTGCCCGGTCAAAACCATACGGCACTGAAATTACACTATTGGATTTCTCTAACCCAGGCACTAACCCAAATGCTTTATAATATGTTGTCCCATCTATCAATGATGCAGCAAAACCCGTAGATGCTGATATCACTACTTGTTTACCTGCATCTTTTGAATTTCTAATAAATTCCTTTATAACTCTTGACTTTCCTGTGCCTGCATCACCGGTTAATAAAATATAGGGTGTATCCTCAGACTCTAATATTTCCAATGCCTTTTTTGGCCGTCTCTTAGTTCATTCTCAAAATCAGAAAAGCTTATATCCATGTTTAAGTCCTCTAAACCTTCTACTCATCAAAAAAACAATTCTTCTTCATCTTCCGGTGGTTCTTCAAATTCAAATTTATAAGCATGTTCCTCATATTCTTGTATATGCATAGTTGGGTAAGAAAATTCTTTTGTAAAGTCATCATAAAACCCTCTTACTTTATCCGCCGGCATATTAGCATCAAACTCCTTACTTTCCACAACTCGTTCCTTATAATATTGTTCTTTGGCATCAGCATCATCCATCATATGCAAAATATTTGCTTCCAAAAGCATAGGTTTAACCGCTGCACCATATTCTGGCATCCCATGGTGACTTAAAATGCAATGTTTAAGTTGAATTTCCAAGTTCTTGGGAAAATCAGAAAATTCTAAGTATTCATCTAATCCTAAATTACGATATTTATATATCTGAATTGCTACCATTTCGGCGCCCATATAAGCATGGTAAAGAAGTCGGCCGGGATAAAGTCTTCTCTTTGAAGGAAAGCCGTCATACTCTTTTACTTTTGCTATATCATGCAACAAAGCTGCGGTTACCAATAAATCTCTGTCAATAACATCCGAGGTCTGCGCTATAGCATCGCACTTTTTCGCCACATTCACTGTATGAACCAATAAACCACCCGGAAATGCATGATGTCTTTCCCACGCTGCAGTCCATTCCTTAAATTTTTCTAACATCTCGTTATCATATAAATCTGTTAAGAGTCTTTTATAATATTTATTGTTTATCGAATTTATTAACCGGCATAATTCGTCTTTATAATCTTCTTTTTCGCTTGGTGATAATTTCTGCTTATACTCCGTATATACCTTTATAAGCTCATTATATTCATCCTCGCTAGGCGGAATAGGTTCAATCTCATTAATTGTAATCTGTGGTTCCCCATAATAAAAAGTCTTGTATCCTTTTATTCTGGCCACGAACTTA
>CAZAYL010000050.1:0-3941 GCA_964489405.1 uncultured Lachnospiraceae bacterium
GCAGGAGATACAAAAACAAGCGGTATTTCAGATTTGACACCAACAAGAAAAGGTTAAATAATGTGTCATTATCATGGATATTATAAGAAGCTTTAGAAATATACCGAACAAAAAGCTTGCTTTTCAGAATAATTTATTGTAATATAAAAACAGTTCTTATACCATACCAAGAACTATCGGACAATTACTATAATAAGGTAACAAACCGAAGAGCTCTATCGCCTCGCTTATGCGGGGCGATATCTCTTTCTTGCCATGATGCAAAATGTGGTGTAAAATAATAACACTATATGTAATGAAGGAGGCAGTTTTATGCGCCCTTATGCGATTGGACTTGATATAGGTATAACATCTGTAGGGTGGGCAACGCTTGCTCTTGACTCCGAGGAGAAACCTTGCGGAATAATAGGGCTTGGCTCTAGAATATTTGACGCGGCAGAACAGCCGAAAACGGGAAAATCACTCGCAGCACCGAGAAGAGAGGCGCGCAGTTCGAGGCGTCGTCTGCGCAGGCATCGTCACAGAAACGAGCGAATCAAAAGATTAATGCTATCCTGCGGCTTATTATCCGATGATGAGCTGGCGTCATTGTTTGACGGCAAATTATCTGATCCTTATGCACTTCGGGTGAAGGCACTTGACGAACCGGTAAGCAACACCGAATTTGCACGGATATTGATTCACATATCACAAAGGCGCGGATTTAAGTCCAACAGGAAAAATCCGAATGACAAGGAAGAGGGCAAGCTTCTCGCGGCAGTCGGTGAGAACGTCAGGCGCATGGAAGCACACGGATACCGCACTGTAGGCGAAATGCTTTGCAAGGATGAAGCATTTAAGGACCACAAGCGCAACAAGGGCGGAGAATATATTACTACCGTCAGCCGAGATCTGGTGGAAGCCGAAGTGCGGGCAATATTCGCAGCTCAGCGAGGCTTCGGCTCTGCATTTGCAGTTGAAGAGTTTGAGGAAGCCTATCTTGCCATTTTGCTAAGCCAGAGGTCATTTGATGACGGCCCGGGTGGAAACAGCCCATATGGTGGAAATCAGATTGAACGCATGATTGGCAAATGCAGATTCTTCCCGGAAGAGCCGCGTGCCGCAAAAGCCACATATTCATTCGAGTATTTCTCCCTGCTTGAGAAGGTAAACCACATACGGATCATAACATCCGGGACTGCAGAGAAGCTGACTGCAGAGCAGAGGAATATCATAGTCGAGCTTGCTCACAAAACGAAGGATGTTTCTTACGCCAAAATACGCAAATCCCTTGGACTTGACGACAATCAGCTTTTTAATATACGCTATACGGACGCACCGATTGATGAAACGGAGAAAAAAGAAAAGCTTGGCACCATGAAGGCATATCACGAGATGCGAAGCGCTATAGACAAGGTTTCCAAAGGCAGATTTGCCCTGATGCCGCGTGAGCAGAGGAATGCCATAGGAACGGCTCTGTCAATTTACAAGACATCGGACAAATTAGTCGACTATTTGAAAGCAGCCGGCGTTGAGGATATTGACATAAGCGCAGTGGAGTCACTCGGCGGATTTTCCAAATTCGGTCATATTTCGGTTAAGGCTTGCGATATGATCATTCCGTTCCTCGAGCAAGGGATGAATTACAACGAAGCCTGTGCTGCGGCAGGCATTAATTTCAAAGGTCACGATGGAAGCGAAAAATCTCACCTTCTGCACCCCACGGAGGAGGATTACGAGAGCATCACGAGTCCCGTTGTGCGCCGCGCCATATCACAGGCCGTCAAGGTTATAAACTCGATCATACGAAAAGAAGGCCAAAGCCCTACATTTATCAACATTGAGCTTGCAAGGGAAATGGCAAAGGACTTTGACGAGCGAAACAAGCTTAAAAAGCAGAATGACGAGAACAGAGCCAAGAATGAAAAACTCATTGAAGAAATAAGAACCGAGTATGGGAAAAGCAATCCGACAGGCCTGGATATTGTGAAGCTTCGGCTGTTCAAAGAACAAGGCGGGGTCTGCATGTATTCACTTAAGCAAATGTCTGCCGCAAGACTTTTTGAACCCAATTATGCGGAAGTCGATCATATCATTCCGTACAGTATAAGCTTTGATGACAGTCGTAAAAATAAGGTGCTTGTTCTGACTGAAGAAAACAGGAACAAGGGAAACCGCATTCCGCTTCAATATCTCAGTGGACAGCGCAGAGATGATTTCATCGTCTGGGTAAACAACAACGTCAAAGACTATCGCAAGCGCAGACTGCTGCTGAAGGAGCATCTGTCCGATGAGGACCTGTCCGGATTTAAGGAAAGAAATCTTCAGGACACAAAGACAATGTCGAGATTTCTCCTCAACTATATTTCCGATAATCTTGAATTTGCCGAGTCGGCGCGCGGGCGCAAGAAAAAAGTGACAGCTGTTAACGGTGCCGTTACATCATATATGCGAAAAAGATGGGGCATAACCAAAATCAGAGAAGACGGAGATTTGCACCACGCCGTTGATGCGGTTGTTATTGCCTGTGTAACAGACGGCATGATTCAGCAGGTGTCGAAATACGCGGAATTCCGTGAATGCCGATATATGCACACTGACGACGGAAGCATTGCAATCGACCCGAGCACCGGCGAGGTTTTGCGCAAGTTCCCCTATCCCTGGAATGACTTCAGAAAAGAGCTTGAGGCGCGGCTCGGAAACGATCCGGCAAAAATAATCAACGATTTTCATCTGCCGTTTTATATGACGGGCGGAGAGCCGCTTCCCGGCCCCGTGTTTGTTTCGAGAATGCCAAAGCGCAAGGTGACCGGTGCCGCGCATAAAGACACCGTAAAAGGCGCAAAAGAGCTGGCAAACGGATATGCGATTGTTAAAAGGCCGCTGACAGACCTAAAGCTTAAAGACGGAGAGATTGAAAATTATTATAATCCGGATGGCGACAGACTCCTGTACGAATTGCTGCGTGATGCGCTTATCGCACATGGCGGAGATGCAAAGGCCGCCTTTGCCGGAGAGTTCCGTAAATCGAAACCCGGCAAGACCTCGGGAGCTATTGTTAAAAAGGTCAAGTTGCTTGAGCCAACGACGCTCAATGTGCCCGTCCACGGCGGCAAAGGAGTCGCCGATAACGATTCGATGGTAAGAGTGGATGTTTTCCTCACCGGCGGTAAGTATTATCTCGTCCCGATATATGTAGCGGACACGCTCAAGCCGGAGCTGCCCAACAAGGCAATAACGGCCTCAAAGCCGTACTCGGAATGGCCGGAAATGTCCGACGACGATTTCATTTTCTCACTGTATCCGAACGACCTTATCCGCGTTACCCACAG
This sequence comes from uncultured Lachnospiraceae bacterium, assembly GCA_964489405.1. GTDB lineage: Bacteria > Bacillota > Clostridia > Christensenellales > UBA1242 > CAKVOD01. The sequence continues at coordinate 3,312 of CAZAYL010000050.1, forward strand.
GAAAGGCATCAAGCTGTCCATTGTGAACAAAGACAGTACGCTGCCGCCGTCCGTCGAAGGGAAAACTTTCATGCTGTATTATAAAGGAACAAATATTTCGGTAGGCTCAATGTCATGCATAACGCATGATAATACATATAAGATTGACAGTTTGGGTGCGAAAACACTCGAAAAGCTTGAAAAATTCACGGTGGATGTACTCGGCGAATATCACATGGTAGGAAAGGAAGTAAGACAGTCGTTTAAGAACAGGGGGTAATCATGCCATTCAGAAACATTATCATTGAAAACCCGGCACGCATATCTCTTAAAAACAGACAGCTTGTAATAAACACTGACAGCGAGCACAGTCTGGCTGTCGAGGATATTTCTGCGCTTCTTATAGAAAGCAGAGCATCAACCATTACCGCAGCCGCTTTGTCCTTCCTCGGGCAGAGTGGCTGCGCCGTTTTTATCTGCGACGAAAAGCATATGCCGTGCGCCGTGCTTGAGCCGTTTTCTCAGCACAGCAGAGCACTCACCGTGCTGAAATCGCAGTTGGACGCAAGCGAACCTCTGAAAAAGCGGCTCTGGCAAAGCATCGTAATCTCGAAAATAAACAATCAGGCAGGATGCCTCGGCTTAAACGAC
>CAZAYL010000051.1:0-3824 GCA_964489405.1 uncultured Lachnospiraceae bacterium
ATCTCCCGGAAGGGCAACCCGATATATTATGGGGTACCCACACTCATTGACCGCGGTAGCTATCAACAGCAGTGCGCTTTCGCACCCGCGTCAGCAATGAAAAGCAGTGCGCTTTCGCAACCGCGGTAGCAATACAAAAAGGTACATAGAAATAGCTATGCGCTTTTTTTTAATTTGGGCAAAGTTTATTTATTTTCAATAAAAGTTTGTTTTGATATATGCTTGTAATTGTGGGGGCAACTGTGGTATAATTAAAAAAATATCGATTCAGCATAAGGAGATGATTATGTTTGCGATTGAAGTGGCAGATTTAAAGAAAAAATACAAAGGAACGGGCGCGGGGGTGGAGCGTGTCAGTTTCAACATAAATTACGGCGAAATTTTTGGTTTTATCGGGCCAAACGGCGCGGGCAAGTCGACGACCATTCGCGCGATTATGGGGCTTTTGAAACCCGACAGCGGGCTCGTCAATATTGCGGGGCAGGACGCCTTTGCAAAGGGGCATTTAGTGCGCGACAGAGTGTCGTACGTGCCGAGCGAAATCAGCGTCTACGGCAGTATGACAGTGCGCAAGTACATTGAGTTTATGCTCGACCAAAAAGGGCGCGGATACGAGCGCATCGACCCGCTTTGCACATATTTTGAACTCAACCAAAACCGCAAGACGAGCGAACTTTCGCTTGGCAATAAAAAGAAACTCGCCATTGTTACAGCGCTTGCCAACTCGCCAAAGATTTTAGTTATGGACGAACCTTTGACAGGACTTGACCCGCTGATGCAACAAAAGTACTTTGAAATTCTCGAAGTCGAACGCAAGCGCGGAGTCGCGATTTTGCTTTCGTCGCACAACCTAAACGAGATTCAGCGCTGTTGCGATAGGGTCGGCATTATAAAAAACGGCGTTTTGGTCGCGGTCAAGGAAATTGGCGAGTTCAAAAACAAGTTGATGAAGCACGTCGTTTTGGAGTTAGAGAGTATGGCGACCAAACCATACATCGACGGCGTGGAAAATCTCAAGCTCGACGGCAATAGGTGCGAGTTTGACTATCACGGCGATATGAAAAAGCTCAGTGATTTCATCGCGCAAGCGAGCGCCGTCAATGTTTCGATTACGGACGTCGATTTAAACGACGAATTTATGCGTTGGTACTGAGGTGGAATTGTGGAAAAAGTAAAAATGAGAAAGGCGTTTGGGAGTCTTTATAAGAACGAATTGCGTTTGCAGTCAAAGTCGATTTGGTGGTGGTTTGGCGTGCTAGCGGTGCTTATAATCATCAATATTATGATTTATCCGCTAATTGATTCGCTTATCGACTCAATGACGGCAGAAGAGCGCGCGGAAATTATCGCGATGGGGGTGTCGCTTGATTATAGCACAGTAACGGCGTATTTTATTGCAGAATGCGTGCAAACACACATTGTTGGCGGGGCACTCTTTGCGTGTTGTTTTGCAAGCCTTGCACTCGCGCGCGATTTCAAGCGCGGTACATATGAACTTTTGTACACGAACGCCCTTTCACGCGGGCAGGTGCTTGCGACAAAATATTTGGCACTCGTAACTGTTACTATCGCGATGAATGTTATGTTGTTGATTGTCGAACTCGTCGGAATGTGCATTGTCGACGTCAAAGGAATTGACATTGTGCCGATTTTGGCATTCATATTGTTTGGCATAATTGTGCATTTAATTATCGCAAGTCTTGTCTTTGGCATAACGATTTGCAAACCGCAAAAATTTGGGCTGGGGGTCGCGATAGGGCTTCCGCTCGTGCTGTACTTTGTTTCGGCAATTAGCGTGAGTTTGCGCGAAACGGCTAAGTGGGTGGAAAATTTGTCGCCACTCAGCATTTTTGGGGAAATGACAGTCGGCTCGCCGTTTGATGTCAATTATCTCGTACTCGGTATTTTTGTGGTGCTCGCGGTGCTTGTCATCATTTTGGGGTTTAGTCGCAACCGAAAAATTGACTATTGACGTTTGCGCGAAAATGTGGAAAAACTATTTTAATTAGGTGGGTGTTTATGAAATGTCCTAGGTGTGGCAATAAAATCGAAAAGGGAGCAAGCGCTTGCCCCTATTGCAAATTACAGACACAAATAATCGTGAATGCGCGCAATGCGGACGCAAAAATTGCGCTGAGAAATGGTCAGCGCGATAAGGTTTTTTTGTCGACATACCGTCCTAGTGATGTGAAAAGGTCAAAACTTTTGCTTTTGTCCATATTTTTGGGCTTTGCTGGCGCGCATTGCTATTACGTCGGGCGTATCGGGCGCGGGTTTACAATTTTGATAATGCTGTTGTTGGGGATTACTTGCGCGGCTATACCTGAAACGTGGGCGTTGCACCAATATGTCAGCGGAATGGTCGCGGGTGTTTTGGGCTTTGTGTGGATTATGATGTGGTGGCTCGACATTTTGGCAATCATTCGCAACCGCTTCAAAATCCCTATTGTCATTGACTAGCGGAGATAGCCCCGCGACTACAGGTACTGTCCCTACACATAAGTTGCTTTGATGGACGGCGCACAAACGCTCTTTTTTCCGTCATTCCGACAATATGTAGCACTAACACTTTCTTATGAACAAGGGTTAATTTATTTAATTCTATAAAATCTAGTGCGGTAGTTTTTATAGAATTAACAATTAGAAAAAATGTTTGAAAAAATCGCTCAAAACGCATACATTTTTCAAAAATATGCGCTATAATACACTATAGGAAAAAATTATGGCAAACATTAAAGTTTTTGAAGACAAAAAAATTAGAACGCAGTGGGACGCCGAAAAGCGAGATTGGTATTTTTCGGTCGTCGATATTGTGAGCGTTTTGACGGATAGCCCAAATCCGAGAAAGTATTGGAGCGTACTAAAAATAAGACTGAAAGCGGAAGGGAGTGAGTTGACTACAAATTGTAGTCAACTGAAATTGCAGTCGGCGGATGGCAAGGCTTATATGCAAGATGTTCTTGACACTAAGGGCGTGTTGCGACTCGTTCAATCGATTCCGAGCAAAAAGGCGGAGCCGTTTAAGATGTGGCTTGCGCAAGTGGGGAGCGATAGACTCGACGAAATCGCCGACCCGCAAAAGGCAATGGATAGGGCAATCGCGACCTATAGAGAAAAGGGCTACTCCGAAGAATGGATAAGCCAAAGGATGATGACCATTCAAACGCGCAAGGACTTGACCGCCGAATGGCAGGACAAGGGCATTACGCAAGAGAAAGAATACGCCATTCTTACAAACGAAATGACCAAAGCGTGGAGTGGACTGACGGTCGCAGAATATAAAGAGTTCAAAGGACTAAAAAAGGAAAATCTGTGCGACAATATGACCAACATTGAATTGGTTCTCAATATGCTTGCCGAAGTCACAACAACCGCGCTATCAAAACAAGAAAACCCACAAACGTTCGAGGAAAGCAAAAAAATTGCGCACCGCGGGGGCAAATTCGCGGGCGACACGCGCAAAAGATATGAGAAAGAACTTGGGCAGAAAGTCATCAGCCCCGCGAACGCAAGCAACAAAAAAATGCTTGAAATCAAAAAAACAACTCACGACGAAAACGATTGACCCAATTGCAAAAATTGAAACATTTAAAAAAAGTTAGTTTTTTTTTAAAAAGTGGGCAAAAATGTTTGATATTTTTTCATAAATGTGGTACACTAAATCAAAGTTTAGGAAAATAAGGAGAACTTAACTTATGAAAAATAGAACAAATGTACTAGGGGGGGGGGCATATAAAGCTGTCAAAAATGACAGTATAACCCCACAAAATGAGCAAGATAACTGCAAAAATATGCAGTATAACTGCAGATTTTTGCAAAATGGC
>CAZAYL010000052.1:0-3266 GCA_964489405.1 uncultured Lachnospiraceae bacterium
TGAGCAAGATAACTGCAAAAATATGCAGTATAACTGCAGATTTTTGCAAAATGGCAAAAATTCGAAATTTTATGATACAAAACTGAATAAATCACAAAATTATAAAACACGTAAAACTAATTGCAAACCACGAAATTTATTGATTTGTGCATTTGCCCTGTTTGCTTGTCTTTTTTTAATAATGGCAAATTTAGGTATGCAACAAAATAAATCTACAAATACAGTTTTTGCGGGTTACCAGGATGTCTTTTTGACTGTACCTGCCAATTTTTGGAGTAGTATGCCTAGTAGTATTAGTTTGTATCTTTATGGGACGCAAGGTTTGGGAGGATCTCGTGTTTGGAGTATGGGATTAACTGATAGTGATGGGGATGGTAATTATGACTATGTAAATGATGGGATAGATATACCGTCAAGGCATGGCGAAACCATAGAGAATACGGCAGTTTTCGGTACAGCTATTCCTGATGACAAATTCCAAGATGGGTATAGGTATGTGTTGACGAGGTATGGGACTACAACCGGTGTGAACATTGTGGGAACTACAAAAGATAGCGTAACAGGGTTGCCTTGGAATGAAAAATTTCCTTTGTATTTCGAGATTAAAAATATCAATGAACTTGGTCCGAAAATTACCTATCTTGACCAAGGGGGTGCGGAGTTCAGCGGAACGCTTGCGACAAATTCGCCGACAAAATATGTGGAAGGGACGGGTGCAACTTTGCTAGACCCAACTCCGCCGACGGGCTACGACTTTGTCGATTGGTATAGCGACATAAACTGCACGGGAAATCCAGTAACTACAATATCGACGTCGGATACGGGAGATAAGACCTTTTACGCTAAATGGAAAATCAAAACAATAACAATTGCTCTTAACGGCACGCTCAGTGGCGAAGGGTATATGATATACGTCTATAAGGGCGACGCGATATGTAAGCAAGTGTACATAACAAAGGGAAGTGGTTCGTTTGACTTAGATTGGGTGGACACATATGACAATACATATCGGCTTGCCTTTGTATTCGGCAATTATGGGATGTTGACGTTTAGCGACACCAACACAACAACCGGCGTGAACACTAACATAACGACAAGCGGACGGAACGCAACAATAACGTCATTTGCCGACACAACCATAACATTCACGCTCGCTAACCCGCGCATAAACTCGACGATAATCATTTGATGAACTTGTGGTTGTTTGAAAGTCGGGGACGACCGCATAAATAAATAAGCGGAAAAAATCACGAAAAAATGAATAAAAATCATTAAAATAAGCATTAAAGCGGAATTTACTTTTAGAAAAATTTTAAATTTTTCAAGTTGGATTCCGTTTTTTATTGCTTTGGAATTTGCTTACAAAATTGACAAATTATCGATTGCGTCAAAACGTACTTTTAGTCGTTGACTAAGTGGGCGTTTTTTTGGTATAATTATAATATGGAGTATACGTTTGATGATAAGGTGGTGGCGGAAAGCGTCATCAAGAAATCGCGGTTTATCGCGGTGGGGTTTTTTGTGGCGAGCGAGACGGATGCGCGCGACAAGATTGCGACGCTGAAAAAGCAGTTTTTTGACGCGCGTCACATTGCGTACGCCTACCGCATTGACGACGGGCAGATGTTCCAAAAGTCGAGCGACGACGGCGAACCTAGCGGGACAGCGGGCAAGCCAATTCTCAATTTTATGGTCAAAGAAAACATTGTCAACGCGATAATTTTGGTCGTCCGCTATTTTGGCGGGGTTAAACTCGGGGCGGGTGGACTGACGCGCGCATACAGCGGAACGGCGGTTTTGTTGAAACCGCACCTTGTGGCTCAACTCACTGCCGTGCGCTTGACGTGTTCGCTCGCGGACGCTTCGCGTGTGCTAAAACTTTTGGATAGCTCTGGCATTGCGTACACAAAAACATTCGGTGCCGAATGTACCATTGTTGCGCGCACGGCGGATGTTTCGGCACTGCGTGCATTGCTCCCGCTGTCCGTCCGAATCGATTGACAATAAGGGGGGCGATGCGAAATGGCACGAGTGCGAAAGCGGGGCTGTTCAGAGCTTGCGCGTGGCAAGCTTGTGGGCGCGATACCGCATAATAAGGAATTATTTTATCATCGTGCTGGCGCTAGGCAGGCTGTGGGGCGCGATACCGCACGCGAGGCACGCGGTTCGCGAGATTCCTACGCTTCATCAAACCCTACAATGCGGGTTTGATTTTCGCTCTGAATGACACAAAGAGAGTACTTGGACTGCTTTGATGATAAGGAATTATTTGATAATAATGGTGCTAATACTTGCTTCAATAACGCTGAATGACACAAAGTTAGTGCTTGTACTGCTTTAATAATAAGAAATTATTTTATTATAGCAGTGCGCTTTCGCACTAAGGAAATATTTTATCATAGTGGGACTGATACCCCGCTATTGTGTCTGCGTCAGCATTATAATAAAAGAATACTTTAAAGTGAAAAGAATTAATGACATTTGACAAGTAAATAGGTGAATGAGATTATGGAAATAATTGAATTAAAGATGAAAAAGAGCAAGCGGGAGTTTATTGCGATAACGTTTGACGGCGAGAACATCAGTTTGACGCCTGACGCGATTGTAAAATACGGCATTGTCGTCGGCGAAGTGGACGACGGTAGGCTTACAGAAGCGGAGTTTGAGAGTGCGTGCGCGTTTGCGCTCAGTCGCGCGATGAACTGGCTTTCGGCGTCGTATCGTTCCGAGTGTGAACTCAAGCGTTATTTGCGCGAGCGCAAGTATTGCCCAAAGGTGGCGGAATACGTGGTCGGCAAACTCAAAGAATACAATTTTGTTTCTGACGAAAACTTGGCAAGGCAAGTGGTCGAATACGGGCAGAAAAAAATGGGCGTGTACAAAATGCGCCAAAAACTTGCGGAAAAGGGCGTTTCACGCGATGTCATTGACAACGCGCTTGAAAACCTAGAGCCACAGGACGATGTTTGCTACAATTTGGCACTAAAAAAGCTCGGCAACGGCGAGCGCTCACGCGAGAATATGGCGAAAATTTATCGTTACTTGTCGGGCAAAGGCTTTGATTTTGACACAATCAAGCGCGCTTGCAACAAACTAAAATTTGAGGTTGAAGAATGATTGGAATTGACATTGTGGAAATCGCGGATTTTGCGGAGCGCGACTTTAGTCGTGTTTTTACTGAGCGCGAATTAGAATACATCAATTGTGCGACAAATATTGCGCGCTCACGCGAGATTATGGCGGGCTTGTATGCGGGGAAAGAGGCT
>CAZAYL010000052.1:3276-3783 GCA_964489405.1 uncultured Lachnospiraceae bacterium
AGAGGCTGTGTTTGAGGCGCTAGGACTGGGTGGACTGGGGCTGGAGATTTTGCGCGAGATTGAGATTTTGCACGACGACAACGGCGCGCCGACGTGCGTGTTTCGTGGAATATATGTGCAATTGTCGATATCGCACACTCGCCACACTGCCGTCGCCGTCGCCGTGGTGTAGGCGCACGGCTACAGATAGCTAGCGCGGGTGCGAAAGCGCACTGCTAAAGGTGGCTACCGCGGTCAAAGTACATATTCGCCCATAACCAACCGCGACCCCTTCCGGGCAAGGCTCGCCTTGACTTCAGGTTTGGTTGTCATCTCACAACAACATACCCACACCAACACACACCTGCACCTGTGCCGTCTGGCACCGACGCTTCGCTCGCAATGACGATGGGCGTGAGTACCTTGCCACAATAATAAGGACGTTATTTAAATAAAATATCATTATGAGAGTGGTACAAGTACTCTCTTAGGGTCATTCAGTGTCGTTAAAGTAATATTAGTACCACT
>CAZAYL010000053.1:0-3609 GCA_964489405.1 uncultured Lachnospiraceae bacterium
ACACACACCTGCACCTGTGCCGTCTGGCACCGACGCTTCGCTCGCAATGACGATAGAGAGAGTACCTTACGATGAAAATAAGGACGCTATTGATTATTTGCTAGCGCAATCAAAGTGCATATTCGCCCATAACTGACCGCGGTAGCTATCAACAGCTGTGCGCTTTTGCGCCTGCGGTAGCATAATTTGCAGTTATGTTGTCAATTTTGTGGGGTATTATTGTTGATTTTGGTGGGTATAGTGTCAATTTATTTATTTTTGTTACTTTTAACATCTTTATTTTCAATGCTATTTTCTTCTAACTCAACAACTTCAAAATTATTATTGTCTAATTCAACAACTTCAAAATCATTATTGTCTAATTCAACAATTTTAGAATCATTATTGTTTTGCAAATCAATAGTTTTATTTGTTTTTATTTCTTTTTTTATTGTGTTGGTTTTGTTTTTTGAATCGACATTTTTGTCTGTTGGGTTGATAGTTGTATTGACAATTTTGTCTGTTGTTTCAACAACTGCGGGCGTTTCCTTATTCTCTTTCTTGCCTTTGATTACCATTGAAATGAGATACCACAAGCATATGATTGCGATGATGCCAAATATCACGACAAATAGATTGTTTTTGATAAATAGGAACAATATGCCGATGATTGGAATTGACAAGTGTACTTTGCCGATGATTTGCGATTGCGTTACATTTTCGGTAGACCCTTCGCTATTTGCGTCGCCGTGTGTAACAAATGTGATATTGCCTGATTCATCGGTTTTGATTTCAATGACGCGGTGTGTAACTGAAATGTCGTCGGAATCCGTTTTCCCGTCCTTTTTTGGCCAAAACATAATGACGTCGCCCACTTTGATATCGTCGGCGTCAATCGTTTTGACAAGAACAAGACTACCTGGCGGAATTGTCGGCTTCATACTCGGCGTCAAGACGACTGCTGGACGAAACCCGATTGCAAACAAAAAGACGCACACGACAAGTAGACCGATGAGCAAAATTGATATTGCCCAATAAATATAGTCGCGGACGCGCATTTTGGCGCCGTTGCCTTTTGACTTGTCTTTTGGTAGAGCGTTTTTGTCGTCCTTTTCGCTTTGCGGAACGCTGGGCACGATTGCTTGAGATTGCTTGGAATCAATTTTGTCATTTTGGCAATCGTTTGTCTTGCTTTCTTGGCACTCAATGGCGTTATTTTTGCTTTCAACGCTTTGGCACTTAATGGCGTTTGGAACGCAAGGTTTTTCGTCGATGCTTTTTTTATTTTTTTTGCGCTTGCTTGGAACTTTGGTGTTGGCTTGGTTTTCCTTTGCTAACATTTCATCTAACGCGCTGTTTTCTTCTTTTGAATTCATAAATAATATCCTTATTTGTTATTTTATCATTATTTTGTGCAAATTCAAAACATTTTAACCCTAATTTTTGAATTTTTGCATTGTGGGCTGGCGCGGGTGCGAAAGCGCACTGCTGTTGATAGCTATTTGCAAGCATAGGTGCAAGTGATTGACATTTTGCGTGTGATTTGTTATAATGTGGCGTTGAAAAAGACGAGGTAAAGTAATGGAAAATGAAAAAGACTACGTTGTCAGAACTAGGTTCGCACCTAGTCCAACGGGGTATATGCACATCGGCAATTTGCGCACTGCTGTTTACTGCTACGCGATTGCACGCAAGAACAAGGGCAAGTTTATTTTGCGCATTGAGGACACTGACCGCAATCGTTATGTTGCGGACGCGGAACAGGTTATTTATGACACGCTCAAGGTTTGCGGGCTTGATTATGATGAGGGGCCGAATTGTCCTGGGAAATTCGGGCCATACAAGCAAAGCGAGAGAAAGGAGCAGAACCTATACATTGAGTATGCGAAAAAACTCATCGAGAGTGGCGACGCGTATTACTGCTTTTGCGGGCACGACGAACACGACGACTGCGATGACTGCGAACAGGCTTTTGCAAAATACGACCGCCGTTGTTTGCGCCTTAGTCCTGAAGAAATCAAAGCAAACCTTGCGTCGAACAAGCCGTATGTTATTCGTCAAAAAGTACCTGAGGGCAAGACAAGTTTCGTGGACGCGGTTTACGGCACGATTGAGGTTGACAACAGCGAACTTGAGGATATGATTTTGATAAAATCCGACGGCTACCCTACTTATAATTTTGCAAATATTATTGACGACCATTTGATGAATATCACTCACGTTGTGCGCGGGTGCGAATATTTGTCGTCGACGCCAAAGTACACGCTACTCTATAAGGCGTTCGGCTGGCAAGAGCCGATTTACATTCACTGCCCGCATATTACAGATGAAGAACACAAGAAGCTTTCAAAGCGCCTTGGGCACGCGAGCGTGAATAACTTGTTGCAGAGCGGGTTTCTACCTGAAGCGATTGTCAACTACATCTCAATGCTGGGCTGGTACCCTGAAAACGGCGTCGAAAAATTTTCACTTGCGGAATTTGTCGAAAATTTCGACTACCGCAGAGTCAACAAATCAAACGCTGTGTTTGATATTGCAAAATTTAAGTGGCTGAACGGCGAATATTACAAGGCAATGGCGTTCGACGCTTTCGCAAAATTTATCGAACCACAATTGAAAATGCGCTTTGGCGACGACGTTAATCACGCTGAACTTGCGGAATTATTGCAAAAACGCATTGAGTGCTTTGACGACATCGACACCGTGCTTGATTTCGTCAAAGAATTGCCAACGTATGGAAATGACATTTTTGTAAATCAAAAACTCAAGGTTGATGCCATACTTGCACTCAAAGTTTTGGAAGAAATTACACCAATTTTGGAAAATATAGATGATTTTTCAAAGGAAAATGTGATGAATGTCATCAAGGCATTTATCGAAGAAAAAGGCTACAAGAATGGGCAAGTCTTGTGGCCGTTGCGCGCGGGGCTTTCGGGGAAAATGTCGAGCGCGGGGGGCGCGTATGAACTGCTGAATGTCTTCCCTAAACAAGAGTCATTGCGACGCTTGAAAATTGCGATTGACACACTCAAACAATAAAAGACGGCGCGTGCCGTCTTTTATTGTGCGGTTTTATTGATTGTGGGCTGACGCGGGTGCGAAAGCGCACTGCTACGGGTGGCTGGCGCAGTCAATGGGTGTAGGTACCCCATAATGAAGCGGGTTGCCCTTCCGGGAGATTGCGACGCTTCGCTCGCAATGACGATAAACGTGAGTGGTTTGCCACATTTATAAGGACGCTATTGATTATTTGCTACCGCAATCAAAGTGCATATTCGCCCATAACTGACCGCGACCCCTTCCGGGCAAGGCTCGCCTTGACTGCAGGTTTGGTTGCCGTCTCACAACAACATACTCGCACCAACCCACACCTGCACCTGTGCCGTCTGGCACCGACGCTTCGCTCGCAATGACGATAGGCGTGAGTACCTTGCCACGAAAATAAGGACGTTATTTAAATAAAATATCATTATCAAAGCAAATACAAACACTCACTCTATGTCATTCAAACATATTAAGCAAGTATTAGTACCACTATTATCAAATAATTCCTTATTATTAAAGCAAGTACAAGTACTAACTCTGGGTCATTCAGAGCGAAAATCAAACCCGCATTGTAGGGTTTGATGA
>CAZAYL010000054.1:0-3536 GCA_964489405.1 uncultured Lachnospiraceae bacterium
CGCTTCATCAAACCCTACAATGCGGGTTTGATTTTCGCTCTGAATGACCCAAAGTAAGTACTTGTACTTATTTTGATAATGATATTTTATTTTAATAGCGTCCTTATAAATGTGGTAAGGTACTCTCCCTATCGTCATTGCGAGCGAAGCGTAGCAATCTCCCGGAAGGGGTCGCGGTTAGTTATGGGCGAATGTGCACTTTGACAGCGCTAGCCACCTGTAGCGACGGGGGTTTCCCCGTGCTGGCGCGTGGCGGGTTTGTGGGCGCGATACCGCGCGCGTGGCACGCGGTTCGCGAGATTCCTACGCTTCATCAAACCCACAATGCGGGTTTGATTTTCGCTCTGAATGACCCAAAGTAAGTACTTGTACCACTTTAATAATAAGGAATTATTTTATAATAGCAACACTAATACTTGCTTCATCAACGCTGAATGGCTCAAAGTATGTATTTATAACTGCTTTAATAATAAGGATTTATTTTAGTATAAAAAGAGCCACAACGCAATGGGTTGTGCTGGGACTCTTTTTAAATGTTGTTTTATTTTTTTGTCATTTTGTCATTATGATTTGTGTACTAATTTATTGTACCACATTCATTTAAAAATGTCATAATTGGTTGACAATGTATCATTGTAATGATATAATATCATATATTAAAGGAGGAGAATATGTCAAAGTTAGTTATTTATCACGGTTCAAAAGATATTATTGAAAAGCCATATTATCATGGTGGAAAAGCTGAAAATGATTATGGTTTTGGATTTTATTGCACAGAAAGTTTGGAACTTGCAAAAGAATGGTCTTGCAGTAATAACGAAAATAATGGATTTGCAAACAAGTATTCTATCGATTTGTCTGGTCTTAAAATTTTGGATTTAACAGATAAAAGATATTCAATACTAAACTGGATTGCAATACTTTTAAAATTTAGAACTTTTGATTTAGTTAATGATATATCTATTCAAGCAAAAGAATATTTATTGAAAAACTTTTACATTAATGTAAATAATTACGATATAGTTATTGGTTTCAGAGCGGACGACTCGTATTTCAGTTTTGCAAGAGATTTTGTAAATAACACAATTCCTGTTAGAAAATTAAGTCAAGCTATGGAATTAGGTCAACTTGGAAAGCAAGTTGTAATAGTTAGCGAACTTGCATTTAGTAAACTTCATTTTGAAGGTTTTGAAACTGCAGATAGACTGGAATACTTTACAAAAAGAAAAGCAAGAGATGAAAAAGCACGAGAAGATTATTTGAAAAACACGAGAAAGTCTGCAATTTTAACTAATGATATATTTGTAGTGGATATTATGCGAAAGGGGTTAAAAGATGGCGATTCAATCATATAATAATTTATATTTACCAAATCTATCAGAAAATTTGGGTGTAATGTTTGAGCATGCTGTGGATATTGGAATAAACCCTACAATTTTTTGGAACACTTTTGTAAATTCCAGTGTGGCAAAACAAATTGAAAAGGGGAATCCAAAGTATCTTACCTGCTCTGCATTAGATTATTTGGACGAAATTTATAAAGATAAAAAATCTATTCCAAACAAAGAAGACATTAACAAAGATAAATACTATTGGGCTGGCTGGGTTTTAGCACAATTCCAACACAAAAAGGGATATTCTTTCTATAGGATAAATAAGTCATTGCCTATTGAAGAAGTTTTAAGGTTATATCCAACCTTGCACGAAGCTGATGTTACCAAATTTTTTGATGTGGCAAACACATATTTCCAAAAATCTGAAATTACCAACCTAAAAAGAATAAGACAAGCACGAGGTTTATCTCAAAGCAAACTTGCAAGCCTTTCAGAAGTTGAACTCCGCTCTATTCAAATGTATGAACAACGAAGAAACGATATAAACAAAGCACAAGTTGAAACACTTTACAAACTAGCAAGAGTTTTGGGTTGTAATATTGAAGATTTGATGGAAAATTAAAGAATAATATAGAAAATAGAATTTTCTCATCGAAATACCTTATAGTGTATTTCATATACAAAAAGGAGGAAAAAATTATGAATGCAAACAAAAAAAATATAGATAAAGAAAAGGAATTTGATACTTGGTGCAAGATGCTACTAGATTATACACAAGCTATGATTGACAACCCAACAGTTGCAAACAAGTGGATATTTGATAGAGCAAGTCACGATGAGTGGGTTTTATCAAAATTCCCAAAACATTTAGCGAGTGTAAAAGCTTACAACGAGTTTTATGATTTAACAGGCAAAGACATAAGAGATTTTGATTGGTTGAGTTCGGTCAAAATAAATGACGGAGCAAAAATAATTGTTCATCAACATTTTGTAGATGAACATATGACGACCGCTTTTGATTTTAAAACTAAACTGCTTGAGCTTTGCGAACAAGGAAAACTTGATGTCGAAAAAATTAAAGAACTTATTTCAAAGCAACGACTTTGTTGGATAACAAAAGACGAAAATAAACAATTAAATGCTTTGGGGTATAGAAAACATCGCGAAAATCCGCTAAAAGCCTATGAATATTGTGGCATAGAAATTTACGACAAGGAAAATGAAGATTTAAACGATATTCAAACAAACCCACATAGTATAACAGTTTCTTCAAAATTGGAAAAAATATGTCCAGAGTTAGAAATAGAAGTTCCTGAAATGAGAGATGAAGAAAAGATAAGAAGAGATTTCTTTGATAAATTAGCACAATATTTTCAAAAAAATTACACTGATTTCGTTGTGAAATATAAAAATAATTGCGAACATTTTGATGTTCGTAAAATGAACGATTTGACATTTAGTAAAATTATGGTAAATGTAAGAGTTGACTGTTATGCTTGTTTGCACGATATTTGTGTGTATCTTGGAGATAAAGATGCAAAAACTATTTACGACAAACTTTATTTACATAAAAAAGAGATTGAAAACCGAATTGGTTATGAACTTATTTGGGATAGAAATAACGAAAAAATGGCAACAAGAATTGGTAGATTTGGAAAGTATTATATAGAAAAAGGCTCTCGCCGATTAAATGCCCCATATTTTGATACAACAAACTATACAAATTACGATTTTGACCTTGATGTAGAAAAGGTAGCAAACGAACTTGTGAATATATACAACGTTTTTATGCCACGAGTAAAAAGCATTATGGTAAATTTGTAAAATTAGTCTAAGAGATAAATAAAATTTAATAACTTACATAGAAAATAACTCAATTTGTGTTGGGTTATTTTTTATTGTAAATTTTTTTGAAGAGTTCAAATGTTAAACTCCTAAACTTGATAAAATTCTTACATAAAAATAATCCCTTATTATTAAAGCAGTTACAAGTACTCCCCTTGGGACATTCAGCGTCGTTAAGCTATTATAGTGGTGCTAGTACTTGCTTAATAACGCTGAATGACCGAGAGTGAGTGCTTGTAATTGCTTTAGTAATAATATTTTATTTAAATAAAATCCTTATTATTGTGGCAAGGTACTCACTTTATCGTCATTGCGAGGCAGTCAATGGAGTATTGTGCCAACAAGTACACTCATCGC
>CAZAYL010000055.1:0-3518 GCA_964489405.1 uncultured Lachnospiraceae bacterium
TGATGAAGCGTAGGAATCTCGCGAACCGCGTGCCACGCGTGCGGTATCGCGCCCATAAGCTTGCCACGCGCAAGCTCTGGATAGCCCCGTCGCTACAGGTAGCTAGCGCGGTCAATGAATGTGGGTACGCCATAATGAAGCGGGTTGCCCTTCCGGGAGATTGCGACGCTTCGCTCGCAATGACGATGGGTGTGAGTATCTTACCACATTTATAAGGACGCTATTGATTATTTGCTGACGCGGTCAAAGTGCATATTAGCCCATAACTAACCGCGACCCCTTCCGGGCAAGGCTCGCCTTGACTTCAGGTTTGGTTGTCATCTCACAACAACATACCCGCACCAACCCACACCTGCACCTGTGCCGTCTGGCACCGACGCTTTGCTCGCAATGACGATAGGCGTGAGTACCTTGCCACGAAAATAAGGAATTATTTGATAATAATGGTATTAATACTTGCTCAATATGTTTGAATGACATAGAGTATGTACTTGTACTTGCTTTGATAATAAGGATATTTTATTATAGTAGTGCTAATATTTGTTTTGGCGACAATTTTAATTTTTAAATCTGATGAAAATTGTTTTTTGTTCAATTCAAATCGGCACAATTAGTGCTCTAGTGCGCCGTGCTTCGTCGGTATTATTATACCTTTTTCACTCTCAGATTCATCAGTTACCCCCCCCCCAATGTTGGAAGTAGTGGTGCCCCATTTAATTGTGTATAAAATCGAAACCTGTTTGCCTTGATATTTGTTAGGGAGTCCAACAGTTGTACCTGTACTTGCGTTGAAGCCGTTAGTAACACCAGTTGGAGATTGCCCCGTTATATTAAATTGTATTGTGGCTGTTGTTTTTGTTGTATCAGTGCTTTTTGAAAATGCTAATGTCGTTTGTTTCCCTGACGTATTCACCAAATATACACTACCATTCACAATTCCCCAATAAATATTCGTTCCAGCACTTTTAATAAGCTCAATGTCAAGATATCCATGCTCAGTAGTTGCCGATACACTAATGCTATTTGTACGGTCCGCTAAAGTTAAGCTATCGCTAAACGTTTCACCCCCAATTTTTATTGAAGTAAATTCTATCTTCACATACACGCCAACCATTCCGGCGGTCGCCCCTGTCGTTTTATCTTCTCTTGTTTTGTTTGTATTAATAAGGTTTGTTGCGTTAGTTGTTACCGCATTCCCGCCAGGATAGATACCTGACACGCTAGTTGATGCATTTGTTACTTGAAAATCATAATCAGCAAGGTCAAAAGTTATTGTACCTGTAGCGGTCTTTGAATCACTGAGCGCGCCAAAAGTTGTGAAAAGCAGTACTGCGACACACAGAGCAAAGGCTATGGAAAGGGTTATTATGCCCTTTATTCCTTTTTTCGACTTAGTTCTCATAACTACACTCCCCTGATTTTTGTTATTCCTTTGTAATATTTTACACAAATTGACAAAATAAGTCAATTATTTTTTCATATCTTTTTTATTATTTGTATTTTTTTTGTAAATATTCCTTATTTTAATGCTAGCGCGGGTGCGAAAGCGCACTGTGCTAAAACGGCATAGAGTGTGTTATCATTGTGTGTTATCATTCCATTGTGGCGAGAATATTGAGTTTTAGTTCGCGAATTTTTTCTTCGTATATAGACGTAAAGGAATTTTTGATTGATATACAACGATTTTCGTAATCATCAATTAGCGCATTTAGTGTTGAAATGCCGTTGGAGTCAAATGTGAAATTTTGCAAGATATTGTCGTATCTAACATTAGCTATATCGACATATTTTTCAAGTACGGCGCGCAAATCGTCTGTTTGCCCATTGTTGTAGACTAGGAGATTATATTTTATTGCTTGTATCAAATCTAAAATATTTTCATAATCCGCCAAATTTTTATCGCTTTTTAGGTTGAGTTCGAGTTCCGCACGATAGCTGTTTATTTGTGTACAAATTGTTTTGCTAAAACTCAATAATTCACTTTCATTGTAGTCGGTATACATTGCAATCAATTTTTCGACGCTTTTATTTTCAATGTCCACTTTAGATTTATCGCATTTTTTTGCGACGGCATTGACTAGTCCGCTTTTGTTTGAAAAGACTGTTGTTAGTTGATAATCTTTACTGAGAGAGTCATAGGCTGTTGCCCCTTGTATATTTCTTACTTTGCCCCCAATTTGTGTTGTGTCAACCATTGATATGCAAACGGAGTCACCTTTTGAGATGAGTCCGAGCATTTCGGCGTCGCGGACGACAAGTTCAATGGCGGAGGCGATTGATTTCCCACGATAATCGGTCCCGAGCAAGAGTATTTGCGCTTCTTTGTTGAGTGCGCGCTGTTTGGTAACGATGTTGTTTTGGGCAACAAGCTGAACTTTGGGATTCATTTCGATTAACACATATGCTTCTTCACCTTTAGGTAACGCAAAAACTATGCTCGTGCAGATGACTGCGAGCATTAGGCACGCGAAAATTGGCAAGGCAATTAGGCGGAAAGTTCTGCGCGGTTTTGCTTGCGCCATTGTTGGCTCAATGCCACATTGATTCAAAACATTTTTCAGCACGGTTTGATTTGGCTCAATGCTGTTGATTTCTTTCTTTAGTCTATGCTTAAAATTCATAATCTTCCTTTTTAATGACTTTTTCCAGTTTTTTGAGCGCTTGTTGGTAGCGCCACGTGATGGTGTTGATGTTGCTATTTAACATTTCGGCAATTTCTCGGCGTTTGAACCCTTTGATTTGCGACAGCACGACAATTTCGTATTCGTCTGAAGATAGTATTTTTTTGCAATCGTCTAGCAAGCTTGTGCATTTGTGCGGGACAATATTGTTGTCGCCGAGTGAATTTATTAGTACTTCGTCGTCAATGTCGGCGTGGGGCTTTTGTTTTTTTAAAATGTTGAGTGCTTTGTTCTTTGCGACAGTGTAGATGTAATTGATGATGTTGTAGTTGTCGACATCAATTTTGTCCATTGACTTATATATTGCGACGTATGTTTCTTGCAGGGAGTCCTCGATTAAGTCTTTTCGACTTAAGATGCCGTACGCGACTGAATACAATAGTTTGTATGTGGTTTTATAAAAATTTTCAAAAGCATTCGGGGTGCCATTTTGAATGGATTTAACGAGGGCGTTTAGTTTCTTTTGCATATTTCCTTATTCCAAATTTTTTATATTGTACCACCTTTTATAATAATATACAACCTTTTTTCTCATTTTGTTGGGGGCAAAAGCGGTGTAGGGACCTTAAATGCTAAAGCAAATTTCGTTGCGAATTTCACTTTGAGCATTTACATCAACAAAAAGTCAATGAAAAGTCAAGTAAATATAGCAAAAAATAATTGACAAAATTTGCAATATATGCTAAACTAAAGGACAGAATTTGGAGAGCTGTCCGAGTGGTTTAAGGAGATAGTCTTGAAAACTATTGATCGTGAAAGCGACCGGGGGTTCGAATCCCTCGCTCTCCGCCAGTAGTAAGTCATACGAAACAAATTGTTAAGTTTGTTTCGTATTTT
>CAZAYL010000056.1:0-3449 GCA_964489405.1 uncultured Lachnospiraceae bacterium
CGATTGTTTTGGTTTTGTTGCTCGTCCATATAATCACAAAACATTTGATTTTTGCTTTGAACATTAACACAATGCATCTAAATTAATAAACGTCACAGTTTTTGCCCATCACGGACGGCAAAGTTCGTGACGTTTTGCTTGACAAGTGGGAGTACGAGATTGTATAATATTGGTAGCAAAGATATTTGTGCTATTGCGATATACGTACTATTGTGATATAGCGGTGCGATGTGTGCGTTTATTGCGGATATGGAGGTAATATATTATGGAAGTTATATTTTTGGCGGATGTTAAAGGGTCGGGCAAAAAAGGCGAAATCAAGAATGTGTCCGACGGATATGCAAAAAACTTTTTGCTAAAAAACAGGCTTGCTAAGGTCGCGGATGCGGGCGCGCGTGGCGACCTTAAAAACAAAAATGAGTCGGCACAATTCCACTATGCACAAGATAAGGCGAAAATGCAGGATTTGGCGAACAAGCTAGAAAACGTTCCCGTGATTTTGTCGGTTAAGGTTGGGGAGAATGGCAAATTGTTTGGGTCGATTACGACAAAAGAAATTTCGGCTGAATATAAGAAAATGGGTTATGAGATTGACAAGCGCAAGATTATATTGGCTGACAACATTAAAACTGTGGGGACTTTCCCGATACAAATAAAGTTGTTTGAGGGTGTTATCTGCAAGACACAAGTGCAAATTTGCGCCTTACAGTAGTCTAAAAACTTGCACATAATTTCATTTCGTGCATACTATGGAGTGTAGCACAAAACAAACGTGCTACAAAACTAGAGGTGAAAGAATGTGCAATATTTGCGGATGCAGACGATGCCGATGCTGTTGTCCAACACCTAGATTTCGAACTATTAGCACAATTGTGGCAACGGGAGCAATAGTGGGTCCTATTGGTCCTACAGGTGCGACGGGCCCACAAGGTGTGCAAGGTCCAACGGGTCCGACAGGCGTGACGGGCGCTACAGGGGCAACTGGAATCACAGGTGCGACGGGCGCAACGGGAGTTACTCCAACATTTACCATTGGCGGAACCACAACCCTTGAACCGACAGAATCTGCGTATGTAACTGATACCGTTGTTGGAACAGTTCATACTCTCAATTTCTTTATACCACGTGGCGCAACGGGTGCGACGGGCGCAACAGGAGAAACGGGCGCGACGGGTCCGACAGGTCCTACTGGTCCTACTGGGGCAACAGGTCCGACAGGTCCTACTGGGCCAACGGGTCCAACAGGCGCAACAGGCTAATGAAAATTTAGATAAAACTGCATTAAAAACAAATTTAACACAAAGAAAAAATCGATACACGCTCGTATCGATTTTTCTTTTTAGCTTGGTGACCCTAGCGGGATTCGAACCCACGAAACCACCGTGAAAGGGTGGTGTCTTAACCGCTTGACCATAGGGCCAAAAACAGGGCAATGCGCCCTTGGTGCTGGTAGCGGTGAAAGGATTCGAACCTTTGATCTTTCGGGTATGAACCGAACGCTATAACCAGCTAAGCTACACCGCCGTAAAAAAAATGGTAGCGGGGGCTGGATTCGAACCAACGACCTTCGGGTTATGAGCCCGACGAGCTGCCAAACTGCTCTACCCCGCGATATTTCTAGCGACTTTATTATTTTACAATATATTGAATAATTTGTCAACAGTTTTTAATGAAAAAAATAAAAAATATTCATTTTTTTGTGTTTTATGGGTGTTTTTATCTAAAATAAACAATTTTCACAAAGTAAAACGCATTTATCAAATAGACTTTTTGTTTTGCGAAAGAATTGTTTTATAAACATCTCATCAATGATATAGCATATGCCATTTTGATTTTTGTTATGCAAAAATTTCGCATTGTCATAATTTGACAAGAATTAAAATATAATTTGATATGAGGTATGATATGGAAAAATATGACGATAGACTTGACGGATTCAATCAAAATGAATACGATGTGCTTGCAACTGCCTATATTTCAGAAAACGGCAATTTGGATTCACTCATTCAGACAAGAAATGATGGAGCAAAAATTTTTGGCGAGAATGGTGGGGTAGAAGCAATGCCAATTAATGACCGCCAAACGCAACAAGGCGTGGAAATTGTGCAAAAGCAATTGCAAGAAGAACAAACAAAAGTGGAAGATTCACTTGTCATCGACCCCACACCACAAATTGCGTATAAGGGTTTAAATTCTTATGAGATTTCGACCTTAAATGATTTAGTTCTTGATTTGAGACAATATTTTAAGGATGATTTTGGACTAGCTGAGTTCCTTCCGCAAATATTCCCAATCGATCGTCCTATTCTATATTTTGTCAACCGCAACAAAATGCTCTCCAAGCTAGTTGCCGTGTTATGCTCAATTTTCGACAAGTCGCGATTAAGCAAGGAGTTGCACTCGCTTGTCGCAAAACTCATCGTGGTCGCCCGCGCGATTAATAATGTATAGTTCCTTATTTTTGCAAACATTAAAAAAATGAACCCCGTGGGGTTCATTCTAAAATAAAATTCTAATTTCCAAGTTGTCTCGTTTGTCGTGTAGTATATGCCCAAACTTTGAAAGCATCCAAATAGTGGCGTACCGATTAGGATAGGCGCGTATATCTCTGAGATTCTCTAAGTTAATAGCATTACTAAACATTAACCCTTCCCAGTAGAGATCAATATACACACAACAAAATTTTAGACTTTTGCCGTCCAAGTAATTCACCAACTCTCAACATAAGCCCAACCCACAATCCTCGTCAAAATACATTTTTTAATTCAATCCATCTTTAACAAAAATACGTTATTGAAAGCAATAAGATTAGGCACTTACATAACTTCTTGCCACAATGTTTTTTGTCCTGCATAACGTATTTTCGTGTCCAAAGGACCTACCTCGCATCATTTGTCCTTCTCAATGAAGCTTCTTCACTATGTTACCGGACATCTCCAACTAAGCTACTTCAACCGCGGCACCAATTTCAGCCGTGATGACGAATCTCAATTCCTTAGCGTCCTCCGCATTCGTAATCTCTATATCTGTTACGATTTCGGACAATGTTTTGTTAATTGCGCCAGAACTTTTCATTATCGTACTACTGAAAGTGGTGCTGCTAACCGTCATTTTATTATCAATCGAACTTTTCGATATCTTATAATTCAAGTTCGAAGCTGCGGTGTTCTCTATAGTAACCGTTACGTTTCCGAATTCTCCTTTAGTCGTACCGCTCAAAGAAGCCGAACCGTCCGGTTTAAAATCGAAGTCGGCCTCTGTCAGTGTTATAGTTATTGATCCATCCGAAACCGCATACTTATCTAGCTCATTTCCCCGCTGTGTCCACTTGACTGTCGCGTCGCCTCCGAAAGTGATATTTCCCGTTGCGGTTCCAGTTGCTGACAAAGCAGCGAATGTGAATGTCAGTGCAATAGAAATTGCGAGCAAGATTGAAAGAGCAATCATTG
>CAZAYL010000057.1:0-3425 GCA_964489405.1 uncultured Lachnospiraceae bacterium
TTAGGGTCATTCAGTGTCGTTAAAGTAATATTAGTACCACTACAATAAAATAATTCCTTATTATTAAAGCGAGTACAAGTACTCTCTTTGGGTCATTCAGAGCGAAAATCAAACCCGCATTGTGGGGTTTGATGAAGCGTAGGAATCTCGCGAACCGCGTGCCACGCGTGCGGTATCGCGCCCCACAAGCCTGCCACGCGCCAGCTCTAGAAAGTCTTATCGCTACAAGTTGCTTCCTACAAGCGCGGACCGCGGGTGCGAAATGATTTTGTAGATTGCAATTGACAAAATGGTCAAAGTATGCTACAATATGGCGTATAGGAGAGAATTTATTATGAAAACTGTGATTTTTAACGCAAAAATGATTGGTAGAGATGAATGCGCGCAATATTACATCGAACCTTTTATTGATGATTATCTCAATCATATGTCGATTTTTTCGGCAGAAGTTATTCTTAGGGAGTTCTCAAACGCTGTAGTTCTCTCGGCAAAACAATTCGATGGCACAAATCTTATGTTGCTTTTTGTTCCCAATACGAATGACCCTAAGGTTTCGGCAAAGATTGTCAATATTGCCTATAGGAGATTGGGAAGACGCTATTCACATCCAAAATACTTTTATTGTCGTGGGGAAAGTTTCGACTATATGGAATATTTCACTCGCGAAAATGAAGAATATGTTTTCAAACTTAGACAAGATTTAGTTGATAGCGTTATGGATAGAAAGTTGACATTTCCAAATGTTTCACGCGAAATGCGCGAAAGCATTCGAGAAGGAGATTACAAGGCACTCTCGCGCTATGAGGTGGGGGTATGCTTTATGGACGTCATACGCGGAGTTATGGATATGCCAGAACGCAGACCATCATTGAACGAATTTGATGAGTTACCTTTTGATGATGATGAACCAAGTATGGAATATAATAACGGGCTTTACCAAAGTTCAAATGTGGAAAAGAGTGAAAGGCCATACATCGCGTCGCTTGACGGCAAACGTTTGGACGCGGGAGCAATGTTTGCACCAAGTGTTTCGGAAGATGATGAAGAATTAGACGACGAGTGCATTTCTTGCGATAGTGGCGAAACGACTGACAAGAAGCAGACGACGCGTCAAACTTCACTTGAAGATTTTCAAGTCTAAATTTTAGTAGATTTATTGAGTAAGGGGCATACGCCACACAGTGGGTACTGCCCCTACTGTTATTAATTGAACATCGCGTTATTTTGCGCGTTTCTAACTTAAATAATGCAAGCCAAAAACAAAACGAAAAAAATAGATAGATGAATAAAATTTTGTACCATTACAAAACACCACAATAGGAGATGAAATGAAAACAAATAGGAAAGTATTTATTGGTGGCGCGTGGCCATACGCAAACAACTCGCTACATTTTGGACACTTGGTTGCGCTACTGCCCGGCGATGTTTTGGCGCGATACCACAGGCAGTGTGGCGACCGCGTCGTGTATGTTTCGGGTTCCGACTGCCACGGCACGCCGATAACTTTGCGCGCGCAGAAGTTGGGTGTTTCGCCAAAGGAAATTGCGGAACATTATTATAAGGAAGCGTGCGACGTGTTCAGTGCACTAGATTTTACATACGATGTGTATACAAAAACAAATAGCGATTTTCACTACAAAAAAGTGCAAGAATACATCAAAAAAATTGGCGAAAACGGTTTTCTTTATGAAAAAGACGAACCAGAAGACTATTGCGAGCATTGCCAAAAGTTCTTGGCTGACCGCGATGTTGTCGGCACTTGCCCATTTTGCGGGGGCGAGTCGACGGGCGACCAATGCGACGCGTGTTACAGCGCACTGACGCCAGATATGCTTAAGGACAAGCATTGTAAAACGTGCGGGAATGCGACGACGCTACGCAACAACCGCCATATGTATTTCGCACTTTCACGCTTTGAGCAAGAACTCAAAAATTTTGTGTCGGCATATGGCGAAAATTGGCGCCAAACGGCTATCAACGAAACGAATAAGTACATCAATGAGGGTTTGCGCGACCGAGCAATCACGCGTCAACTCAATTGGGGAATACCTGTTCCTTTCGCGGGTTTTGAGGACAAGCGCTTGTATGTGTGGATTGAGGCGGTGTTTGGGTACTTGACGGCGGGCGAGCAAGCGTGCGAGAAGTTGGGGTACGACTTTGACGAGTTTGTCAAGGGCGCGGACACGCTGACATATTATTCGCACGGCAAGGACAATGTTGTTTTCCACACAGTCATTTGGCCTGCATTGCTTGAGGCACTCAAGGGCGGATATACATTGCCAAAATACATTGTGTCGTGCGAATTTATGAATATGAACAACGCAAAGATGAGTAAAAGCAAGGGAAATTATTTGACAGTCAATTCACTTATCAAGCAGTTTGATTCGGATACAATAAGATATTATTTCATTTTCAACAACCCTGAGCGCAAGGATAGCAATTTTTCACTCGACGATTTCATCAATATCCACAACAAGCACCTTGTTGGCGGGTTTGGGAACTTTGTCAATCGTAATCTCGCGTTTTTGGTCAAGAAATTTGGCGGGCAGATTCCACACGAGCCGATTTCAAAAGAGGTTATGGACGAAACTGCGCGCGTGTATGGCGAGGTTCGCGACTTGTTTGAGAAATGCGAACTTAGGGAAGCGGTCGGCGCGATTCACAATTATATTCAATTTGCTAATAAATATTATGACGAGAGTACGCCGTGGGTTTTTGCGCAAGAGAATATCGCGCGATTTAATGTCATCACGAGCGACTGCATATTTATGATTTGCAATATTGCTAACCTATTGCGTTGTATAACACCTAAAGCAAGCAAAAAGATTTTTGATTTGCTAAAAATTAATGACAATGGTTTCGACATTGTTTATTGTGGCGCGGTCGATAAACTCGACGGCGTGGATATCCTTTTCGAGCGCATTGACCCGAATAAAGTCGTCATCGACCCACCTATCGATACCTTTATGGCGGAGAACTCCCCGCGCGCGTGATTACCGCACATACAAGCGCTACAAGCACCTACCTTGTGTCATTCAGCACTATTGAAATAAATATTAGCACTACTATAATAAAATAATTTCTTAGTGCGAAAGCGCACCGCTGTTGATAGCTACCGCGGTCAAAGGGCACATTCGCCCATAACCAACCGCGACCCCTTCCGGGAGATTGCGACGTTGTCAAGGTATGGGCGTGTCCATATAAGCAGACGTACCTAATGTATTACATTGTGCGATAAGCAAATTTTGTGGCACAATACTCCATTGACTGCCTCGCAATGACGATAAACGTGAGTACCTTACCACGAAAATAAGGACGGTATTTAAATAAAATATCCTTATCATCAAAGTGGTACAAGCACTAACTTTGTGTCATTCAGAGCGAAAGAATGTGGTACAATAAATTAGTACACAAAACATAATGAC
>CAZAYL010000058.1:0-3415 GCA_964489405.1 uncultured Lachnospiraceae bacterium
ATTCTATTGTCATTTTGTCATTATAATTTGTGTACTAATTTATTGTACCACATTCCTTTCGCTCTGAATGACTCTAAGAGAGTACTTGTACTATTTTAATAATAAGGAATTATTTTATTATAGTGGTACTAATATTACTTTAACGACGCTGAATGACCCAAAGAGAGTACTTGTACTTGCTTTTATATTGTGGCAAGGTACTCACGCCTATCGTCATTGCGAGCGAAGCGTCGCAATCTCCCGGAAGGGCAACCCGATATATTATGGGGTACCCATACACATTGACCGCGGTAGCTATCAACAGCAGTGCGCTTTCGTTCCCGCGGTAGCCACCCGTATCGACGGGGCTGTCCAGAGCTGGCGCTAGGCGATAAAAAAAAACACCACTTGGGTGTTATAAAACAAACTATTTGATGATTGTTTTGATTTTTGCTTTCTTTCCAGTGAGACCGCGAAGATAGTGTAATTTTGCTCTACGAACTTTACCTTGTCTTACAACTTCAATCTTCTCAATTCTTGGGGAATGAACAAGGAATGTTCTTTCAACACCAACACCATAAGAAATGCGTCTAACAGTAAATGTTTCGCGAACGCTACCATTTTTTCTAGCGATTACATCGCCTTCAAAAACTTGAATACGTTCTTTGTCACCTTCGACAATCTTTGCATATACTTTGACTGTATCGCCAACCTTGAAATTTGCAATTTCAGGTTTTTGACTTTCTTTTTCAATAACATCGATTATGTTCATGACTTTTCACCTCCTACAAATATTAGCGTTCTTATAGATAAGGTCATATACCACGCAAAAAGCGCCTATAGAGGACCGCCCGAAGTCATTGTTCGTATTATAGCACATACTATCAAAATTTGCAAGTGTTTTTTGCAAAAATATTTTTTCTTTAGCGCGATGGGGACATTTAATTGTCGACTTTAATTTGCGAAAAAACTTGACGTGCAACGGCGCGCGACGGCTCAAAAAGGTGTACATTGGGAAAAAGTGCCAAGATGTGTGGGGCAAGAAAGTTGTAATGCGTGCAACCTAGCACTATGT
Source organism: uncultured Lachnospiraceae bacterium (assembly GCA_964489405.1). Classification (GTDB taxonomy): domain Bacteria; phylum Bacillota; class Clostridia; order Christensenellales; family UBA1242; genus CAKVOD01. The sequence continues at coordinate 1,055 of CAZAYL010000058.1, forward strand.
TTCTTATGTTGTGGGGAATAAATGGCGCAAGCAGTTGTTGCGCAAGGTATGAAAGATATTTGGGGTCGTTGATATGCGTATCAATTTTGCGTGCGGTTGATGTAAGGGGCAAAAAATAAATTTTTGCATTGCTTTTTCTATTATTGTTTCCCCCTTTGTTAATATGCGAATGGATGTATGCGGAATGAAAATAGGTTGCACTTGTCGTAAGGACTAAGACGCTTTTGCTTGATGCCGTGGCTTGCTTGATTGCGGGTTCGACGCCAACAAATTTTATTGATGGGAAGCGAGCGCGTAACTCTTTAATTGCGCACGCAGTAGCGGTGTTGCACGCCAAAACAAAAATGTCGATGGCGTGGGCTTTGAATAAACTTTCGACATTGCGACACAATAGATTGCAAATTTCTTTGCGTGATTTGGAACCATATGGGCTATGTGCAAAGTCGGCGAAATAAAGTAAATTCAATTTGGATTTGTACTCATTTTTTGCAATCAAATCGCAAAAAGCAAGATAAGTGGCATATCCACCTACCCCGCTATCCATAAAACAAATATTCATTTTTCCCTCATAAATGCGTTTCAAAATAATAAGATTTTTGCGAATGCTGACAATGCGCTTTATGCGCTGACACAATTAGCGAATCAATAAATGTGCTAATTGTTTCATCCCATAAGTAATACGCGAGCGAACCTGGAATTGAATTAATTTCGTTGACGAAAATTTCATAATTACGTGTAACCAAAAAATCGACACGAATGACACTTGTACAGTCAAACTTTTTGTAAAGCGCGCACGTTATTTTTTGAATACTATCGATGACGCATTGTGGGACAAAATGCTCACTCAATTTGACAAGAGTTTGCGTTTGCGCAAAATTTGAATTATCGTTTGTGTTGTTTTCTTTTTTATTTAACGCGAGAGTGAAACTATCGTTTTGATCAATTTCGTGCCAAATATTTTGCAAAACACTATACGCACTTTTTAGCGTTTCGAGTGGGGGAGCACTTTCAACAATATTGTCATTTTCGCTATGCAAAAACTTTGTCATTTTTATGATGTTTTCTAAATTTTCGCTAAAATTGTCATTAAAATGCTCATTTTTTGCATTTTTTTCATCATTTTTAATGTTTTTTTGCTCAATTTTTGAATTTTTATTTTTTAAGCAACTTTTTCCCCCGCCCTTTCTACCACTCAAATATTTGTCATTGAAAGAAAGAAAACTTGAATGTTTGATGGGTTCTTCACAACGCGATGCAACAATTTCATTATTTAATTTGCGTGCCGAACAATTGATTTCGATGAAGTCATTGAGCATTTTTTCGCACAAAATTTTATCGTCAAATTTGGACGCGAAGCTGATTGCTGAAATTAGTTCCGCGATATTTTCGCAGGTACAAATCCCTATACTACTCCCCAAGTTTGCGGGCTTTATTATCATAGGAAAACCGATTTTTGAAAGCGTTTGAATGATCTTTTTTGTGTCTAGTGGAAGTTTTTTGTTAGCAAGAATTTCGTCAAAATTTGTTGCGCTGATGTTGCTTTCTAACGTAAATTTCAAACTATCAAAGTCGCTTGATTTAATGACGCAATAAGGGGGAGTTTTGAACCCGCTTGCTAAAAAAACGTCTTTCATAAATTCCTTGTCTAGCGTTATGGCGAGTGATGTTGCGTCAAAACTTGTACTAGCAATATTGCACAGCGAAAACAAGTGTGCAAGTGTTCCGTCCTCGCAATTTTGTCCGTGCGCGCAAACAACTGCGACGTCTGCGCGAAATAGCGTTTTCCCGCTTTTGCTCGATATGTTTGGCGAATTTATTTCGAGTTTGACTTTCAAGCCTTGCGATAGTTCTTTGAACCCTTTTATTGACAAATCTTTTGGCATCAAATAAAAATCCCCGTTCAAGCTTTGGTACAAAACAAATATGTTATATTTTTTTATATCCGCATTGGCAATAATTTGAGCGGTTAAAATCGAAATATCGTGTTCAAAACTTTTTCCGCCACACACAACAAGCACATTTGTTGCAAATTCCTTTTTTGCTAGTTTTATCTTGCTTAGTATGTCTTTTCTTGTTTTTTCCCCGACAAGTTCATATTTCATAAACACCACCTAAACTATTATATGAAACACACCACTTTGCTTGTGAAAAAGAACGGCAATGCGCCGTTCTCCAGTAGGTATGATTTTTATATTTTATTTAAAGAAAACCTTATTATAATGCTGGCGCGTAGCGGGCTTGTGGGCGCGATACCGCACGCGGGGCACGCGGTTCGCGAGATTCCTACGCTTCATCAAACCCTACAATGCGGGTTTGATTTTCGCTCTGAATGACCCAGAGTTAGTGCTTGTACCACTTTGA
>CAZAYL010000059.1:0-3200 GCA_964489405.1 uncultured Lachnospiraceae bacterium
AGAATGTGGTACAATAAAGTTGTACACAAATTATAATGACAAAATGACAATAGAAAAAAACAATATCTTTAAAAGCAATTACGAGTACTAACTTGGGTCATTCAGAGCGAAAATCAAACCCGCATTGTAGGGTTTGATGAAGCGTAGGAATCTCGCGAACCGCGTGCCACGCGTGCGGTATCGCGCCCCATAGCTCGCTCCGCGCTAGCAACCAATCAAACAAAATCATTATTATGCTAGCCACGATGATAAAATCAATCTTTTACCCTTTTATAATCAATCGGCATTTAATAAGTCGTCAAAGTTGGGGTTTAATTCCGTTATCAATTCAAATTTCCTTTGTCTTGAATAGTTTTTAATTTGTTTTTCTCTACGTATTGCGTCCAGTGCGTCGGTATACGTTTCCAAATAAACTAATTTTGTTACATTGTATCTTGACGTAAACTTTTTAGGTAATTTGATATTATGTTCGTTGACGCGACGTACTATATCATTAGTTATACCTATGTAAAGCGTTGTGTTGCTTTTGTTTGTTAAAATGTATACGTAAAACTTTTGAACCATTTTTGATGTCCTTTGATGAATGTTTTTAGTATTGTGTATTGTTATGCCCCCGCGCCGGTGAATAATCAATAACATCCTTATTTTCGTGGTAAGGTACCCACGCCCATCGTCATTGTGAGGCAGTCAATGGAGTATTGAGCCACAAGTTTGCTTATTGCACAATGTAATACATTAGGTACGTCTGATTATATGGACACGCCCACACCTGCACCTGTGCCGTCTGGCACCGACGCTTCGCTCGCAATGACGATAGGCGTGAGTGGCTTACCACGAAAATTTTAAAAATTCTAGGGGGTTAGTGCCCTTGGACATACATTTTGATTGTTTCTATATCCGATATTGAAACATCATTTTTTTTGATAGCGAATGCTGAGAATTTGTTCACGAATAGGAATAGGTATTCTCCTGTTTCTTTGATTTTCACGATTTGGTCGTATGTGATGCGTGCTGAGCCTGTGTTTATGTCGCCCTTAAATGTGATGACTGTGAAGCCGTCGTCTTCAAACTGGTAGATGTTGACGTTTCTTTCGTCCAACGGCAGTTTGTAGAGTTTTTTGAGCATAATAATGTAGGTTATGCCGAAGCCGAATGGTATGGCGAATACCAAAAGGAACTTTGTCCATTCTTGCTCGTTCCAGATGAAGTCTGACGTGAGATATAGCAAGATGCCGACAAGCCCAATGCTGAACGCAATCCACGAATATATCCAAATGCGCTTTGTCATTGCTTTTTGCACATCTTTTGTCAAAACTGTTGTTATTTCAATCATAATTTTCCTCTTTTTGTGTGGTTTTGTGTGATTTTTTGCTTATTTGTGTGTTCTTTGCGGTGGCGCGGGGCGGTTTGCGTGAGTATTTGCGCGCGTCATTTTGCAAGGTTTGTCAAGGCGATTAGTAGCCCAAGTTTGCCGTATTCGTATGTCAGTCCGCCTTGCATATACGCGGTGAATGGTGGGCAGATGGGGCCGTCGCAACTGAGCTCGATGGTCGAACCTGATATAAAACTTCCGCTTGCCATAATTTCTTCGTGCGGGTAGCCTGGCATTGGACTTGGCATTAGTGTAACGTAATTTTCGAGCGCGACGCCTTTTTGAATTCCGCGACAAAACTCAATGAGTTCTTCTGCTGAGTGGAGCTCGATGGTTTGGACGATGTCGCATCTTTGCTCATCAAAGCGCGGGCTCACTTTGTAGCCGAGTTTTTCGAGTAGGTTGCTTGCGAGTGCCATTGTTTTGAGACTGGCGTTCACGACGCTTGGCGCGTGGTAGATACCTTTGAAAAACGACATTAGTTGGTTGAGATTCGCGCCCACGTCTTTTGCGACGCATGGGGCGGAGAAGCGCTCGGCGACGTCGTGGACGTATTCCGCTTTGCCGACGATGTACCCGCCTGTTTTTGCTTGACCTGCGCCGAGGTTTTTCATCAATGAACCGACCAAAATGTCGGCGCCGACTTCGGTTGGTTCGCGGGTTTCGACAAAGTCGCCGTAGCAGTTGTCGACCATAATGATGACGTCCTTGTCGACTTCGCGGATAGCCTTGCATGCGCGCGCGATTTTTTCGACGCTTAGGCTAAGACGGGGACTGTACCCGCGCGAACGCTGGATTTCGACCATTTTGACGGGGGAACGCTTTAGGCGCGCGATGATTTTTGCGATGTCAAAGTCATCATTTGTGAGTTCGATTTGCTCGTATTTTATGCCGTGCGCTAGCAGAGAGTTGCGACTGTCGCCGGTTAGCCCGATGATGCTTTTTAGCGAATCGTAGGGTTCCCCTGTGATTGAAATGAGTGTGTCGCCGTGTTTGAGGAGCCCAAAAAATGTGAGCGATAGAGCGTGCGTTCCGGACATAATTTGTGGGCGGACAAGGGCATCTTCGGCGTGGAAAATTTGCGAGTAGACGCGCTCGAGTTTGTCGCGACCAACGTCGTAGTAGCCATATCCGGTGTTTTCGCAAAAATCAGTGCAAGTCAGCTTGACGTCGCCAAAGGCGCGCAGGACTTTTGCACTGTTGAATAGGCAGATGTCGTCGAAACGCTTGAATGTCGTGCTCAACTCTTGCTCAGCTTGTGCGGTGAGAGCTAAAAGCTCGTCTGAAATATCTAATTGATTATACATTTTTAACCTCTTAACTTTTGCCGATTTTTTGCATTTTTGCGGGGATATTTGCGCCGAAACTTTGCAATTTTACACGTGTGAACGCGAAATATTTTTAAGTGTGAGCACTTTGTGTTTGCGCCGAAGCCTTTTTTTTTTGGGGGGGGGGGTGAGTGTTCTACAACACGTTAAATTTAAGTGTTTAGCGCCCCAAAAGCATTTGGTTTATGAAAAAAAATGCGGAAATGCGACAATTTTTAATTTTATAACAATATCATAGCACATTTTACCAAATAAGTAAACAACATTTTTGGAGTTTTTCTGCCAGCACTAAACCGCGCGCCAACTAAAAAGCATTGCAAATTGAGTACCATAACCCCACTTTTTCGCGCCTTTTGTGTATTCTTAAAATGTCTTTTTCAATTAGTTATAATGGGAACAAGATGAAGATAGGGGGTATCCTAGCTTCGTCGTCCAAACACTGTTAGATGTTGCGATTTGAGTATTATAACCCCACTCTTAGAGTGCCATTTTTCAGTGTA
>CAZAYL010000060.1:0-3110 GCA_964489405.1 uncultured Lachnospiraceae bacterium
CCGTCGGTTCCTGATACTTAGGATCTTTCTCATAAATAGACTGGTGTTCATCACCTGCGACAACGACGTGGTCAGCCCGCTGGTTCATCGCACGGAGAACCACCGCCGGCATATCCTGGACCTCGTCGCTCAAGATGTAATCATAGTGTTCACCATTGTCCATAAATGAATAGAAAGTGATGATGTCAACCGTCATTCCCATTTCAGAAAACGCGGCCTGGAACATCTTGACCAAGGATTGGGTGAACACCACAACCACCACCTTGGCGCCAGGATGTTTCGATTTGATCTTCTTGAACGCATAGGCAAGAAGCACAGACTTTCCCGAACCCGGGAAGCCCTTGATCCACACATTCTTCTGGTCGATGTCAACATTGGTCATAAATTCCCGCTGCTGATCATCCAATTTGTTTTCCGGTACTATCCAGCTCATATTCTTCAATATTTATCAATTTGCTTGTTCAGTGTGCCCGTAAGATTCTCACGGTTATAATATTCTTCTCCCTTGAGTTTCGGTTGTGAATTCCTTATCTCATAGGCCAGGTCGTATTTCCCCAGATCCTCCGCGAGAGATGCGAACCAACTCCAGTCCCACTTGGCAAGACAGTTATGTTTCCGCTTCTCTTCGTAAATTCCCAAAGCTTTTTCGCGAAGTTCATTGGCCCTGTCATAATTACCGTCTCTTTTCTCCAGTCTTGCGAGTTCTATCAATGATGGGCAGTGAGAGGAATCCAATCCATGAGCCTTTTCAATAAGTTCCTTCGAACGACCCGGGTCTCTGTATTCCAGAGTATGGCCAAGGTTAAATGCAATCACAGGATCATTCGGTTTTTGCTTGTAGGCTTCTTCGTAATAGTACAAAGCTTTATCAATCTGACCGGAATTGTCATACAGTACCCCGATGTTGTTAAGATTGCAGGAGCCGGGGTACAAATCATTTTCCTGTTCGCAGGTCTCCGCTGCAAGATATTCATTGCCAGCCTGTTCATACGCTTTTTTCAGGTTCTCCAAGCCACGGCGGGTTGGGACTCCTCCGTTCTGTTCCGCCTCAAGATTGGATTGCCTTTCCGCTTGGAGCACTATCCTTTCCTCCGTTGTCAGTTCCTTGTTGGCAAAAGGATTCTGAGGCTCGATCACGCATCGCCGGCCCAAACATTCCGCCTGTGCGACCAGCAACTTGTCTGCGGTGATTTCAAGCGACAGTTTCACAGGGCTGTTCAACGGGAATCCGCTCCCGTCCGGTCTTGTGATTTTCAAGTTGAAGAGCATCTTGTTCTGAGAACCGACACATATCGGCAGTTCAACAGACTTCTGGCCTTCTTTCTTGGTCACGAGATCATCAACCACAATTCTGCCGCAAGGGATCTGCGTTCCCGCAGGAATCAGGACTTTGTTCCCGCAATCGGTAGTGATGACAAACAGCGGCTCGCTGGTTATCGGCTGTATGATGCATCTGTTCATTCCGTTCATCAGCAAGGAGTGCAGAGCTGTACCCTGCGAGACGTGAGTCTGAAGATCCCTCGGGACAAGCAGATCCGACTCCGGGAAATAGTCGTGCAAGGCTTCCTGAATATACGGGTTCTGGGCGCTGCCGCCGATCAGAAGCACATAATCTATTTCATCCCTGTCGATGGAGGCCTTTCTGACAGCGCTCTCTATAGGTTCAAATATGGAATTGTAACCTTCATCCCCTTTTACTTTCGCTTTCCTGGAAGAAGCCGGTTTCCCGGCAGAAGGCCTCGTGAACATATTCATAGTTTCCTTGAATTCCTTGTAGGTCAGGTAGAATTCGCCCTGCTTCAATTCGCCCTTAGAAGTGTCCAGAGCGACATCGACCGAGACATTGACTTTTTCGTCCCTGTCCCTGTAGGAATCCAGCAGTTTGAAATCATACATCTTTGCCGCAAGATTCTTGCTGATGAGGATCTTCAACTGTTCGGCTATCTTGTAGAGCCTGGTCGCGATGAATTTCAGTTCTTTCGTCCTGAAGTCCTCCACCTTCCGCCCATTCTCCACGATGAACCTCGGAAGAAGGTAGTTGAAAGTTATGTACCTGTCCACGTCGTCTCCGCCCAACTGCGTGAATTTGGAGATGGCGACATTCTTTGAATAGAAGCCGTTGCTGCTCTTGCCAATTTCCAGGATGGAGATGTCGCAGGTGCCTGCACCGAAATCGAACACTAGAACTTTCGTGTTGTAGTTCGGACTTATCTGGAGATACCTGTCTGCCTGCTGACACTCATACACGTAACTGATGAACGCAGCATTAGGCTCATCGATAAGGGATTGCTTTGACAAAGTCATGCCGTTCGCCTCAAGAGCGTCCATAAGTTCCTTTCTTTGATTGGCTTCGAAAGATGCCGGAATGCTCACAGCGTAACTGAGATTAGTGGAAAATCCTTTCCTTTCACAGTAATCGATGAGTCTGGCTTTCAGGAACATAAAGAAGACGCGCACGCAATCTTTCGGGTTTCTGATCGTGATGTCACCCAGCTTCACCTGGCTATTGTAGTACTTAGCCCCCAGATCCTCGCCGATTTCCATTTTGAAAGAGTACCAGATGTCTTTTCCCCGCTCGAGGTAGTACTTCAAAGCCGAAGCGCCCTCCCCTACCAGCAGACGGTTTTTGTACCAGGCTATGACTGTCGGCAGTTTCTCTCCTTCAAACATCGTCCCGTCTTCAAGCAACTGCTGGATACGGACCGGAGTCACGGTCATCGATTTCCGTTCCGCATCATAAGAGGCGATCGAGACCACCGTGGTGGAAGTCCCGAAATCTATTCCCACATAAGTTTTGTTTCCGGCGACAACGGAATAATCTTGCGGGACCATAGATCTTAGCGTCAGGTCATTACTCATTTCGTGAATGCAAATTACGATAGTGTCAGTGTCATTAAATTCCCTAGCCCGTAGGCTATAAGCAAATTTATGAATATTCTTCTACAACTCAAAACCTTTTTCTTCTATGAATATGCCGTGCCGGCGAAGGCCGCGGTTACTAAATGGTAGGGACAGGGGCTCCGGGTTGATAATAATAATTATTATTCCACAGAGGGATCCCCTTAACCCTTGTTTTGGCAGGACCGGACCCATGGCTTCAATAATAATAA
>CAZAYL010000061.1:0-3095 GCA_964489405.1 uncultured Lachnospiraceae bacterium
CACTCATCGCACAATGTAATACATTAGGTACGTCTGCTTATACGGACACGCCCATACCTTGACAACGTAGCAATCTCCCGGAAGGGCAACCCGCCCCATTATGGCGTACCAATACACATTGACCGCATCGCATAGTTACAAAAACTGGCGGGGATAACCCCGCCAGTTTTAATAAAATAGTGTAAAATGATTGTTTTTTTGTGTAAATTGTAATATAATATTAGGGCGAGATAATAGACTAGCAAAAATGTGAACAATATTTGTTGAAAAGTGGAAAACTACTAATAAATATTTTCTTAAATACACATAGTTGATGAGTAATAATGTGGATGTTTTACAATAATAAAAGCGATAAAAATTTTTTGATGGATTAAATTGAAAAACAACACTTAAATGACATTCATCAAGTTTTGTGATGTAATATGTAGAAACTTTGAAATAAATAGAGTTTTAATAAAATAAAACAATATAAGAGGGGATTAATAATGATTAGAATTATTTCAGATTCGACGGCATCAATCACAAAGGAGTATGCAAAGGCGCACAACATTGAGATTGTTCCGCTTAAAATCAATCTTGGGGAGCGTGAATTTTACGAGGGAACACCTGACACATATCAAGTGTTCTATGACGCGATGTTGTCGTCGCACGAATTTCCAAAGACGACGCAACCAAGTACGCAATCTTATATGGACGCTTTCCAAAAAATTGTGGACGCAGGCGACGAAGCGATTGTTTTTTGCATTGGTTCATACTTATCGGGGTCGTACAATGGAGCGTGTTTGGCACTTAAGGAAGTTGCGGGCGCAAGTGATTGCATAACAGTTGTTGATTCTAACTGCTGTGGACAAACAACGCTTATGCTCATTGAGGACGCGGTCGCTGATATAGAAAAGGGGCTTTCGCGCAAAGATGTTGTGGCAAATATTGAAAAGAATATTAAGGGCGCGGAAATTTGTTTTTGCCCCGACAACCTTGAATATTTGCGACGTGGGGGGCGACTTGGGAAAATTAGTGCAATGCTTGGCACAATTTTGAAAATAAAACCGCTTCTTTCGTTCCGTGAAAACACGCTAAAATGTGTGCATAAGGTCATTGGGATAGCAAAGGCAATTCCCATAATGGTGGCACGCATTCCAGAAACGGCGCGCAAAATTTATGCGCTTAGTGCTGTAAATTCAAAGTATTTTTCGATGTTGCTAGAAAAAGTTAGGGAGCGTTTCCCAAACCGTGAAATTTTGACGGGCGAAATTTGCCCAGTAGTGTCAAGCCACGTGGGGCCAGCGGTTGGCGTTTCGTGGGTGGAATAAATATAAATTAGGTGAAAAAATGGATAATAAATTGACAATGGATAAAATAGTTGCGTTTTGCAAGGACAATGGTTTTGTTTTTCAAGGCAGTGAGATTTATGGCGGACTTGCCAACTCGTGGGACTATGGCCCGCTTGGCGTTTTACTGAAAAGCAATGTGCGTGATGCGTGGTTCAAGAAATTCATAACCGAGAATAAATATAATGTTGCTATCGAGAGCGCGATTTTGATGAACCCAAAAGTTTGGGAAGCGAGTGGACATATCAAGAGCGCAACCGACCCTCTTATGGACTGCAAGGCGTGCAAGTCGCGCCACAGAGCGGACCATTTGATTGAGGCGTATCTCAAGAAGCACCCAGACATTGACTTTGACCCGAATGGAAAGACTGATGAGGAACTCGAAAAGTTTGTTTTTGAGCATAAAATTGCGTGCCCAATTTGTGGCAAGAGTGATTTTTCGCAAATCAGACAATTCAATATTATGTTCAAGACCTTTCAAGGCGTCATTGAAGACAAGACGAGCGAAATTTATTTGCGTCCCGAAACAGCGCAAGGTATGTTTGTTAATTTCAAAAACATTGTGCGTTCGATGCGAAAGAAAGTGCCGTTTGGTATTGGGCAAATTGGCAAATCGTTTAGGAATGAAATCACGCCAGGGAACTTTATTTTCCGCACGCGCGAGTTTGAGCAGATGGAACTCGAATTTTTCTGCAAACCAGGGACGGACCTTGAGTGGTTTGAGTATTGGAAAGACTTTTTGAAGAACTTCCTTTTGTCGCTAGGACTTCGCGAAGAAAACTTGCGTTTGCGCGATCACAGTGCGCAAGAGTTGTGTTTTTATAGTAAGGCAACGACTGATTTTGAGTACAAATTCCCGTTTGGGTGGGGCGAACTTTGGGGGCTTGCAGATCGTACAGACTATGACTTAAAGCAACATATGCAGTATAGTGGGACGAATTTGGAATACACTGACCCTATCACAAACGAAAAATATGTTCCGTACTGCATTGAGCCAGCGGTTGGGTTGACGCGCTTGACGCTTGCGTTCTTGATGGATGCTTATACTGAAGAAGAACTTGATGATGGGCAAACACGCGTTGTTTTGAAGTTGCACAAATTTCTTGCACCGTATAAAGTTGCAGTTCTTCCACTCATTAAGAAAAATCACGCCGAAAAAGCGGATGAGATTTATGCGGAACTTTGCAAGCATTTTTCCGCGACTTACGACGAGTCGGGCAGTATTGGCAAACGTTATCGCCGTCAAGACGAAATTGGAACGCCGTTTTGCGTAACAATCGATGATGAGACGCTTGCAAATGGCACAGTTACGGTTCGCGAGCGCGATACGATGAAACAAGAAAAAATTTCGCTTGAGAAGTTGGCAGACTACATTCGAGCACAAATAAACTTTTAGCGCGATTTTGGTGGCAAACACTATTTTTGCGCCCGCGGTTGAGTGGCACTTATTAGGGTACATAGTTAAATTGCTATGTACCTTTTTTTGTTTGCTAGCGCGGGTGCGAAAGCGCACTGCTGTTGATAGCTACCGCGGGTGCGAAAGCGCACTGCTGTTGATGGCTGGCGCGGTCAATGAGTGTGGGTACGCCATAATATATCGGGTTGCCCTTCCGGGAGATTGCGACGTTTCACTCGCAATGACGATAAACGTGAGTATCACCTTACCACATTTATAAGGATGTTATTGATTATTTGCTACCGCGGTCAATGAATATGGGTACGCCATAATGAAGCGGGTTGCCCTTCCGGGCAAGGCTCGCCTTGACT
>CAZAYL010000062.1:0-2999 GCA_964489405.1 uncultured Lachnospiraceae bacterium
TCTTAAATTCGATTTTCCCTTTAACATTGTCTAGGGTTCTATCTCCATATTTTTCGACTTTGTAGACGGACTCGTCAAAAAATTCGTCAATTTTTTCGCACGAAGTTTTGAATTCTGGGTAAATATCAAACATATCAATCAACCCAACAAGCCTATTTACTACAATGTATATATAGTTATAGACAAATATTGCCGCTGCTGCTGGCAAACTATAATCACGAAGAAGAAATGCAAGCAAAATTTGCACTGCAAAAACTACGATAAACATAAAAATATATGTCATTCTAAATGTCAAATTGCGCGTGTTTTCCACTTTCATTTTAAGATTTTTACGCAAACCATAAAATCCGTCAAATGATGAATTAAGGTTATCATTCAAATTGAGCGATTTGACATCCTTTTCGCTTGTGATGCACTCATTGACGATGCTTTTGTATTTGCTTGTAACACGTCTACGGACTCTGACATATGTATTGATTTTTTTCATTCGCACTGCACTGATTGCGACTGTAATGGCGGTTCCAGCGAGCAAGATTCCGCCAATCAATGGGCTGAAAACAAAAATGTAGCAAATGATTGCAAGGACATATAGTGCGTCATATAAAATTTCGACCATTCCAAAGAAATTGCCAAACATATTTCTAGTGTCGGAGTATATCAAGTTGAACATTGCGCCTGTTGGCAAACTTTCCATTGTTTGGATTGAAAGCTTTTGCATATGTGCATAAACTTTGTTCATTGCCATTTGCTGCATTTTGTTTGTGACATAGCGACTTGTTACGTTGCCTAAAGTGTGCAGTACGCAGGAAAGCAGCGAAACAATCGCCACTGTCAATAATATATTTTTTGCGGAAGAAATATCCGCGCCCGTAACTGAGGCAATCATTTTTGAGACATATGTGGCAACTAGCAACAATGTGGCAATACCTGCGATTTGAAGCAATGCAAATGCGCACACGCCAAGCCAGTGAGCTTTTAGAGTTTTTTTGAAAATACTGTTTTTCATTTTGCACCTCCTGAAAACGCGTAGAGGTCGCTAAATTCTTTGCAGTCACTCATCAGTTGGTTGAATGTGCCAACTGCTTTGACTTGTCCATCATCGATAAAGATAATTTTATCGCAATCTATGATTGTGCTCAATCGGTGAGCGATAATAATGACTGTCTTGTCGTGTAAATTGTCAATGCTTTCTTGGACGTGCTTTTGTGCAAAGTTGTCAAGTGAACTTGTACTTTCATCAAAAACTATGATTTTTGTGTTCTTTAATAGAGCGCGGGCGATTGCTAGGCGCTGCTTTTGTCCACCCGAAAGTTTGACGCCATTTTCGCCGATGATTGTATCAAGTTTGTATGGCAATCGGTCGATAAATTCATTGAGCGCTGCCCTTTCCACAACGTCGGCAATTTCGTCGTCGGTAGCATCAGGTTTTGCAAGTTTGAGATTGTCTTTGATTGACATATCATAGACGTACGGAAACTGGTTGACGATTGTCACTGTGTTGCGGAGTGCGTCGCGTGAAAGGTCGCGGACGTTTATATCGTCAATCAAAATTTGGCCACTTGTTGGGTCGATGAGTCTATTCAGTAGACTGACAATTGTTGTTTTGCCCCCACCGCTTTTGCCGACGATTGCGACGCGGGTGTTCGGCTCTATCGTAAACGACACGCCGTTTAGCGTAGATTTGACGGGTTTTTCTTGCTCGCGCTTGATTTCTTCCAAAAGTTTTGCCTTTTTCTTTTTGTTTGGCTCAAGATCGGCATTTGCTATGGCGTTTAGCGGGAGCAACTTATATTCCGCGTGAACATTTTTAAATTCAATTTTCCCTTGTGGGTTGACGAGTTCCTGCGTGCCAAAATGCTCAATTTTGAAGATGTTTTCATTACTAAGCTGAAAAATCCTTGCCATTTCCATTTTGTAGCGCTTTGTTTGGTCAAAAACGTAGATTACGTCGTACATAAATTCTTGCACTTGCTCGTAATTTGTCACGATATAGACAAGCGCCAGCATTGTAATGAAGGAGTCTTCATACAATATCATACCGACATATATTAAGAGGATTGACACGATTAGGGTGAAAATCCTTTCAAACATTTCCACCGATTCCATAGCTATATTGAGTTTGTTAGCAGATTTTGTATATTTTGCATTATTTTGTACAATTTCAGCCTTAACACTGTCTTGCAAACTCAAACATTTTATGTCACGCGCGCCCCTTATTGACTCAATTATTGCACTGCTAAAATTGTTATCTTTTTCGTCAAATTCTGTGAATACTTTGGCTTGTATTTTGTTGTGAACATATATGATTAGAGTCGTTAGTGCCAAAATTCCAACGACTATTAGCCCCAAAACCCAGTTTGAAAACGCGATGTAGCCGACAACTGCTATATCCATTAATATAAACACGGTTCCGTTCATCACAAAATCAAGCAGTTTGAACGCTTGGAGAGGCTTATTTGCAATGCGGTTCATAAAAACACCGCTGTTTGCGGATGAATATGTGGGCGATGAGATTTCAAACATTTTGTTGTTGCAAGATTTTTGAATCTCCATAGTGCAGTGCGCCTGCATTATTGCGCAGCAATAGTATGCAAGCGCGTTTAGCATTTGCAAGCCAATCTTTATAGTAAATTCAATTGTTGCATAGGCTATGATGTCATCAAAATTGCCTGCGCCAATTGCGTTAAGTGCGAGTGCGGCAACAAATGTAGCCGCAACTCTTGCGCACATAATCAAAAAGTACGTAATCACTAGAACGCAAAATGTGCCTTTCTTTTGCTTTATATAGTGAAACAGGCTATTTTGATTTTCTATTTTCTCTTTTTTCATTCGTTTTCCCCTTGTTTTGTTTTTTTGTGGTGTGTGATTTAATCTCAAAATGCGCGCGATTGCTACTGTGCGCGGTTTTTTGCTAGTTTTGACAATCATTTATTTTATGCTAATATTTTCATAATTCTAGCATTTTTTGGTGTAAATTTTATAATAAAAGCTTTATTGAG
>CAZAYL010000063.1:0-2869 GCA_964489405.1 uncultured Lachnospiraceae bacterium
GGAGTTGGGTCTAGCAAAGTTGCACCCGTCCCTTCCACATATTTTGTCGGCGAATCTGTCGCAAGCGTTCCGCTGAACTCCGCACCACCTTGGTCAAGATAGGTAATTTTCGGACTAAGTTCATTGATATTTTTAATCTTGAAATACAAAGGAAATGTTTCATTCCAAGGCAACCCTGTTACACTATTATTTGTAGTTCCCACAACGTTCAAACCGGTTGTAGTCCCATACCCCGTCAACACATACCTATACCCCTCTTGGAATTTGTCATCAGGAATAGCTGTACCGAAAACTGCCGTATTGGTATACTTTGGGTGATTACCAGCCGTGCCACGATCACCACCATAACTGTCAGAATCTTCATCAGAATCTTCAATTTTATTCAATTGCAAATCCCAGTGTTTCGTGGTGCCATAAAGGTCCAAACTAATATAACTAGGCATACTACTCCAAAAATTGGCAGGTACTTTCAAAACGACATCCTGAGAACCCGCAAAAACTGTATTTGTAGATTTATTTTGTTGCATACCTAAATTTGCCATTATTAAAAAAAGACAAGCAAACAGGGCAAATGCACAAATCAATAAATTTCGTGGTTTGCAATTAGTTTTACGTGTTTTATAATTTTGTGATTTATTCAGTTTTGTATCATAAAATTTCGAATTTTTGCCATTTTGCAAAAATGAATAGTTATCTTGTTCATTTTTGCAGTTATCTTGCTCATTTTGTGGGATTATACTGTCATTTTTTGACGCTTTATACCCCCCCCCCCTAGTACATTTGTTCTAAATTCCATACTTCTACTCTCCTAAATATGTATAGTATTTGTATTTTACAAGTTCAGTATACATATTTTTTGCGCCTTTGTCAAGCAATTTTGATAACAATATTCAACATTGATGACAAAAGTAAAAAAGTGGCACTTTCCCCCGCGGGAATATTCTGCCACTTTTTTATGTAATGTTATTTGTTTGTACAGGCAGTATTTGTCCCAGTATTGTTTGCTACTTGGATGTGCGGGGGTGCGATGTCGGGCGTGGCGGGCGCGCGCTTGGGCTTTGAGAACTCCATAAATATCCCTTTGATGTTCACAACCCGAAACACCACGCACAGCATTACAAACCCCGTTGCGCCACACACACTCCCGCACGCCAACGCAAAAAATTTTGGGCAGAACGCGTCGAATATATTAAAGCAAAACCGCGTCAGCAATAAACTTGGCACTGCAAACACCCCCATAATGAAAGTTTTTTTCAGTACGTCAACCCGCGCGTTGACGCGTTTTTTTATCAGCCGAATGTTTAGCGCGCTTGAAATTATCATACACGCGCCTGTGCCGATAATGAGCGACACAATGCCTAGCGCACGCGTGCAAGTTAGCGTTATGACAATCAACACCACCGCGCCGACGACGTAATTACCAAAAGACTTGCCCTCCATACTCAATGCGTTCAGCACCGTCGACGAGATATTCGACAGCGCGAGCGGAACCATTAGCCACGCCGAAAATAGCAAATACAACCCCGCGCGCTCATTGTTGTACACAAATAGCCCAATGTCGCGCCACATTCCCATATACAGCGGAATTATACACATCGACACAAAAATCGAGAACGTGAACGCCATATCAATTTGCGCAAGCACGGCGTCATTGTCCCCGCGCTCAACTTGCGACGAGAGTTCGGGCAAGAGAACCATTGCGACCGACCCGACAAGCATTGACGGCACAAACAGCAGTGGCATTGTCATACCGACCGCGATACCAAACTCCGCGAGTGCGCTTTCGCTAGTCATTCCCGCAAGCACGAGTTGCATTGGGACGATGATTGCGATTATCGGTTGTAGCGCACTAGTCGCCACGCGCACGCCAGTTACGGGCGTCGCGCTTTTCAGTAGTTTGCGGAACTCACTGCGCGGATTGCCCAAGCGGTTTCCTTTACAAAAGTAGTACACGACTACGACGAGCGCTGAGAACACGCACGCGACGGATAGCGACAAGCCCGCGACGACCCCGCCCGACATTGCACCCCCGACAAAATGCGCAAGCACGAAAAAGAACACAATGCGCAAAACTTGTTCCACAAACTCCGACAACCCGACAATGAAGTAGTTTTTCTTGCCCCAGAGCGTTCCGCGGAACGACGAATATATCGCGGAGAAAATGACGGACGGCAATAGGGTCAAAATGATTAAAACCGTTCGCGAATCGGCAAAAATTTTCTCAAGTGGCGTATCGAAAACAAAAATCATTAGACTTAACGCGACGGCAAGCGCGAGAGAAATAACTAGCGTTGCAGTGGTTGCACGCGCAATCGAGCGCTGGTCATTCTTTGTTTGGTAAATCGCGGTCATCTTGGAGAGTGCGAGCGGGAGTCCACTTGAAACAAGCATAAGCAAAACACCGACCACACTCATCGCGACTTGATATATGCCCAGCATTTCCGCGCCGAGTTCCCACGAAAGATATATGCGGAACGCAAAACCGAGCGCGCGCGTCATCAGCGAGAACACGGTTATAAGCGCCACCGCTTTCAAAAATTGCCCAATTTTTATCATATTTTATCATATGCCCCCTTATCTCTCATATATTACTAGTGGCTGTGTAGGCAATCAATAACAACTTATTATTAAAGTGGTCCAAGTACTCACTTTGGGTCATTCAGAGCGAAAATCAAACCCGCATTGTAGGGTTTGATGAAGCGTAGGAATCTCGCGAACCGCGTGCCCCGCGTGCGGTATCGCGCCCCACAAGCCCGACACGCGCAAGCTCTGGAAAGCCCCGTCGCTACGGGTGGCTAGCGCCGTCAATGAGTGTGGGTACGCCATAACTAACCGCGACCCCTTCCGGGAGATTGCGACGCTTCGCTCG
>CAZAYL010000064.1:0-2766 GCA_964489405.1 uncultured Lachnospiraceae bacterium
AGCATCAGCCGCCTTATTGCAAAGCGCAATAAAGTTCGCTGTTTTCCCAGATTGAATATCCCCCATAATAAGCCCACGAACATTAAACTTAGCTCTCGTGGGATTCCCCAAAAGGTCCATTATAGTATCTGCGCTCTTATCAATTTCGCGAACAACATTTGGGCTCCAATTTTTCTTAATTAATTCATTACGATATACAAGAGATCTGCTATCATACTGGTCTCTGTTTTTCGTAAACCAATCTTTCGAAGCCGCATCGTATTCTAACTCATCAGTAACACATTCATCCTCTGGCTTGTATACACCAAACTGCGCAATCAACTTTCGAACAATCAACGCATATTCCTCATCAGTTATCGTGGAAAATTTTAACGATCTTGCGAACGCTAAAACCTCCTCTTTTATCTGCGCTTCAGTCAAGTCTCCCTCTTCGTTATTGTATAAGTACTTGAGAGAAATATGTCCTAAAAGCTGTTGAGCTTGTTTAGTGAGATGCATTTATAATTTCCTCCTCTCGAGCTTTTAATTCTGCCGCTTTCAATGCAAATGGTTCACATAGAATCATCGAACGAAAAGCTTCTTTGCGGGCCTTACCCATTGGAACCATTTGAATAAGTGAAGACAACATACCAACCATTTCATCCACAGAGAGCGGTTGCTCATTTTCCATCTTCTGTTCGCTACACCGACTGTAATATATAACATCAACTGGAATCGTTCTCTCGAATAGACAAAGCAATTTTTCAGATATCACATTTGCATCAAGGGCTGCCTTGATTATCGGGTGTTCACGATTTAGCAAAACAGCTGTCACCTCATTATCTTTTACTTTCGTTTCCCATACTTGAGGATCGTCGCTTTTCTTCTTAGTATTCTTACCAAGAACCTGCACTCGTATAGCATTCTTGCTTTGACTCACCACAGAATTAACATACATTCGCAATCCATCCATAATGTGCTTAGGAGGAACTGCGATTGATTTCTTCACATCAAGAGACCATTGCGAATCAAGCGTATTTGGAATATCAACTTGCACACGAGAAAGCTTAAAAAATTCACCTTGGGCTTTTAGCCCGCACCAGCTACCATATGTAATAAGCCGCTTGTTCCTATAAATATAAAACCCTTGCGACTTCTTTAATGTCTTCCCATTAACCCCAAGCGCACTACGAGTAGCCGCTGTCAATTCATTGTCATGCGGCAATGTGTAAGCGTGCAAGATTATACGATTGGGCTCCGATCCTAGTATCTGAGTAGCCTTGCATTGATGCCCGAGTTTCCCTTCCTTTGCATATTGAAGAAAAGGGTCCTTAGGCGCAAGCTCAGATCCATTTACTTTAATTTCTATTTTATCAATGCCATCTTCTCCAGCCAAATATCGATGAAAGACCAATGCAAGATGCTCTTTCATCATGAACATCTCATCATCAAAACTTTTCTCATTGTAAGCCCCCCCAAAATCAATGCACTGCCAAATAACAACTGTTCCACTCTTCCACTTGGCTAATCGATCAACCCCAGGCAAAGACTCAAATTCATTATCATCCAATTCCAAAAGAGGCCAGACTAAATCTTTATGTTTCAAAATATAATCAAGGTCCCACCGTCGAGCAGACAAAACACCTGCCTTCTTCGAAACAACAGTCAATCTGCGACATTGTGACATGGACGCCGTTTTCAATCCTAGTCCATATCGCCCAAGATCTTTGCTGTCCCTCTTCTTCGATGGATCAGCAGACCCATATCGCATGGCCTTAGTTATTTCCAGCGCCGACATTCCGCATCCATCATCTATAATCGAGATGTATTGATTCGAAGTATTGTCTTCAAAAACAATCTCGATCTTCCTCGCATCTGCCGCGATTGAGTTATCTATCAAATCTGCAACAGCTGCTTCCAATGAATAGCCAATGTGCCTCGTGGCAGAGATCAATGTATGGGCAATTGGTGGCTGACTAACGACTTTCATAACTACACTCCCTCGCTTTCGTGAAAATCTCCTACATCCGTAATATTGCACTCAATGTGCTTATATTCTATTTTAGCAAATGTACGCAACAACGCTTCAAAAATTATTTGGGCGCCCTTGGGGGGCACGGCCATTCCAACTTGCTTTCGCACACTTTCCTTATTGCCTATGAAATAAAAGTCATCTGGGAACGTTTGCAACCTCGCACGCTCACGATTCGTCAATGCACGGGGCTCTGAATAATGATAAATATGAGTGCCACCCCCTCCAGAACCAGTTACCGTGTACGATGGCTTATCAGCAACAAGACGTTTATAAATCTGACTAATTGTTGCGCCTTTAATCTTTAGCTTTAGGCGTTTGGGCAATTTGGCAGTAAATGCATTTTGCCCAGGCTTGATATATTTTAGCCGCTCAACCACACGCGGATGTTGTATTGTGCGTTCATTATTGAAAGCGTCCACAGGAATTGGCGGATCTTCTAATGCAGTCTTTACAGAAATGTCGTTCGCAATAAAGCTTTCAGGACTCGGTGGATAAAAAACGAAAGGAAGATCCTTGCGAATCCCAACAATAATAATACGATGACGTGTTTGTGGAACTCCGTACTCTTCGAACTTATAAAGATGTGGATAAACTTTATATCCAGATGATTCCAAGGATGATAAAATTTTCTTGAATGCGTTCCCTGCGTTTGCACTCCTTAGCCCACTAACGTTCTCCGCGACAAACCACTTGGGTTGAAATTTATTCAGAACCTTAATCCCATACTGGTAAAGCGGGCCATAGGAACCGTT
>CAZAYL010000065.1:0-2710 GCA_964489405.1 uncultured Lachnospiraceae bacterium
TCCTACGCTTCATCAAACCCCACAATGCGGGTTTGATTTTCGCTCTGAATGACCCTAAGAGAGTACTTGTACTTGCTTTGATGATAATGATATTCTATTTAAATAACGTCCTTATTTTTGTAGTAAGGTACTCACGCCCATCGTCATTGCGAGCGAAGCGTCGCAATCTCCCGGAAGGGCAACCCGCCCCATTATGGGGTACCCACATTCATTGACCGCGCCAGCTATCAACAGCAGTGCGCTTTCGCACCTGCGCTAGTCACTAACCCGCATGCGGTATCGCGCCCACCGTCCGCTCCGCGTCAGCATTATAAAAATATGCTTTTATACTTAACATTTATCACACATCCAAAAAATATACTACAATATTGATAAAATGTTCTAAAAAAGACGAATAAAAAAGACAAGTTATCCACAATTTTTGCACAAATGTGGATAACTATGTGGATAACTCGCACATTTTGCCTATTTTGCCATATTTTTTGTGTATGAAACACAATAGCCGATGTGCAGTATTTAACTATAATTTTCCATTTAATAAAACATTTTTTCTAAAAGATTTAAATTTCATATTATGGACCAAACTACAATATAATAAAATAAGTTTACAATGTGTGGACAATTTCAAGATATAGTGGGAGTGTGGTAGTGGAAATGAAAAGGTACATATTTTTTTTGTGTGCAGTGGTTTTTGTATATGTGGCGACAGCGTGCGTTTTTGTGGATAATGGGGCGACAAAATCGAACGCTGTTCCACTGAACTCGCTGAACGTGGTTTTGGATGCGGGGCACGGCGGAATTGACGTCGGTGCAGTGGGCGTAAATGGAACAATCGAAAGCGACCTTAATCTCGCGTATTGTCAAATGCTCAAAGGCGTACTAGAAGACTATGGTGTTAATGTCGTGATGACGCGCGAAACAAAGGACGGACTGTATAGTGAGTTTAAAAACGGATTTAAGCGTGAAGATATGACCAAACGCAAGGAAATCATTATTTCCGTCAACCCCGATGCCGTGATTAGCATACATATGAATAAATATTCAGCAAGTTCGTCGCGTGGTGCGCAGGTTTTTTACGACGACGAGAAAGGGACAGGGAAGGTTCTCGCCGAAACTTTGCAGGAAATTTTCAAAAAGCATTTAAATTTTGCACGCAACGAGGCGCAAGCGGGCGATTTATACATTCTCAAATGTATCGATAAACCGTCAATCTTGGTTGAGTGTGGGTTTCTTTCCAACCCTGATGAAGAAAAGTTACTAACAACCCGCCAATACCAAAAAAAGCTCTGTCTATGTATTTGTTCAGCAATTTTGGCGGTTACGAAATAAGAAAGCGCAAAAGTTTCGCGCAAACCAATTCTAAGTCAAGTATTCGATTATATCAATTCATATATTCATAAAAAAACATCCGTAGACAAGGGTTAAGCATTCTTAAACTAGCAAAATAAAAAAGGAACAATGTAAAGTAAATACACTATTCCTTCATTCTATTTGATAAAAGCAATCAATGAAGAATTTTCCGAATATATACATTCGAAGTACCTTCATGTCTTTTCCCATCATTTTTCGCAGGTTGCCGTGTCTCAATCTACAAGCCTCCCGAACTCTCAATTTCTCATTTTCTTAATTATCACACCAAATGTTTCTCTAAGATCAAGAACCATAGTACTTAAGTTTTTATAATCACAACAATCATAAGCTACGTTAATATTAAAAGTCTCTTAATACTACACCTATATATGCATCCCGCGTATTTTTACGATTCCCATATCATATCCGGAACTTCAAATAACCGACTAACTCCACCTAATTAAAAGTGACCTATCCAAAAACGTTAAATCGACGTCTTGCGTAATTTTTGAATTATTTAATCGATTTCGAAGGTGCATCAAATTTTGTCTAACCTGTCAATATCACCATCGCCAATCGCGTCATCATAAGTGGGCAATTTCTCACATTTTCAAAAGCGTTTTAAAGAAACGACCGGCCCCGAAAAGCTTGGGGGTCGGTCACTTCGTCGCTGTTTCATTTTTCAATTCTGTCCGTCGCAAAATTGAGCATATATAGTCTCACAAAATTAACGCAATTACAAATCAGACTTGTTCGTTGAAGCCGTGATGGTAAGTATTATTTTGGAAGAGTTAGCCGTTTCGTCCACGTATTTGGTGCTGTCCGCCGCGAAAGTTATCAAATCGTCGACCGTCCAAGTTTTACCGGCTGGTTGTTTCCCCTCGGTCGTGTACTCTTTGTTTACTGCAGTTCCCAGCGCGTCCACGTTACTTTTCAACGTGGCTGTTACGCACTTATCAGAGCTTCCCACCGCGATGTTTTTACCATCCACCGAAACCGCCACTTTCACGTACGCAGGCGCGCTAGCGCTGGTGAGACCAAATTTGAAATCCTTCAAAAGTTTCTTATTCTCAGCTCCCAAATAATCCAGGTTTTCACCATCCGACACCGTAATCGTGAATGTCCCACCGTCGGCTTCACCAGCGAACCCATCAAGTACCAGAGCAGCCACGCCGCTGAATGTGATCGTACCAGTCGCCGTTTTTGTGCTCTGAGCGACGGCAAATGTGAATGTCAGTGCAATAGAAATTGCGAGCAAGATTGAAAGAGCAATCATTGCTAAACTTTGTTTTGAAACTTTTTGCATTTTAATTTTCTCCTTTATTTTTTGTTTCATTTTTTTACACTGAAAAATGAAACA
>CAZAYL010000066.1:0-2698 GCA_964489405.1 uncultured Lachnospiraceae bacterium
ACGCTTCATCAAACCCTACATTGCGGGTTTGATTTTCGCTCTGAATGACCCAAGGTAAGTACTTGTATCACTTTGATAATAAGGAATTATTTGATAATAGTGGTAACTAATACTTGCTTAATAAACTTGAATGGCATAGAGTGAGTGCTTGTACTTGCTTTTTAAAAAGCTGTTTTATTTAAATAGCGTCCTTATTATTGTGGCAAGGTACTCACGCCCATCGTCATTGCGAGGCAGTCAATGGAGTATTGTGCCACAAAGTTTGCTTATCGTATAAAGTAATACATTAGGTACGTCTGCTTATACAGACACGCCCATACCTTGACAACGTCGGTGCCAGACGGCACAGGTGCAGGTGTGTGTTGGTGCGGGTATGTTGTTGTGAGATGACAAACAAACCTGCAGTCAAGGCGAGCCTTGCCCGGAAGGGGACGCGGTTAGTTATGGCGTACCCATACCTATTGACCGCGCCAGCCATCAACAGCAGTGCGCTTTCGCACCCGCGCTAGCTATTTGTAGCGGTGCGCTTTCGCACTACGGAATTAAAAAAAACTTGCAAATTTGTTTTTCTAAATTTGCAAGATTTTTTATTACATTGCATAGTATGATGCGTCATAAATTTTGACATTATTATTTGCTTTAACTGTCATTTTCGTTGGGTTGCTTTCGTCTGCAAGCCCGCCGACATACACCGCTTTAATACCTTCTTTATTATTATACTCAGCACATCCACTAGCGTTGACTTTGGTTTCTTTAAAGGTCAAAATCTTAATATCTGCACTCTTGTTTGCTTTCCAATCAAGCCAGAAACCTGTACATACACCCCCCGTGACAGCTGTTTCCACCTTTTGCGGAACAACCACTTCGACGCCCCCGCGCGAACTTGTAATTTCATTGACGCCCGTAAGATTCAAGAAATGCGCTACAACATTGCCCGAACCGCCAGAGTTTAGCGTTGCTTGTCCGCGGATATTTTTAGCAGTGATTGTGCCGTCTCCGCGCTCATTGCCCGTTTTAATATCAAGTTTCTTTGTCTTAAGCGCTGTAATCGCGTTTGCAACATCGGCGTCCGCAACGCCCTCAACTTTGGCATTGTCCGCCATAAATTCTATATTGACTGAACCATATGTTGTAACTATTTTAGCGTCGCAAAGTGCATTGTTAATTTGAACTGAACCGCGCGTCGAGTCAATTTTTGCAGTCTTTGCAAAACAGTTGCTGACTGTAACATTTCCTGACTTTGTATCAATACGCAAAGCAACGTCTTCCGTTACAAGCCCAACTTGACCGAGCACGATTTTACCCGAATCATTTTGAATAACTGTCTCGCCATCAACTCTCTTGACGTCGATATCGCACGCGTTGTTGATGTCTGTTATGTTATGGCTCAGTGATGAAAAGTTCCCAATAATTTTATTTGCTCTAAAGAACCCATAATCACTTGTCAAGCGGACATCTCCGTCAATATCATTAAATTGCACGTCCGCGTTGACTGCGTCAATCTTCACGATTGCCTTCTCGCTTGCGATTTTTCTATTAATATCTCCGAATTTGAACTTGCCTTTCTTGCAGTCAAGGTTGATATCACAAGCAAGCGCGCGATCAATCGAAAAATTGCAAGATTCTGCATTTATTGTCAACGCATTTAGAATATTGATATGTTTTATCTCAAGCGTGTCCGCTTTGTCTTTGACAGTAACATTATTAATATTCAAATTTGGGTCGCCCGTTTTGTCGTCTGTAAGATAACCTTGCTCAAAATTTATACTCCCCTTGCCACTTTCGATGCGCAAATCATTGAGTTTTCCACCACAAATGTTGTCAGCGACCCACACTGTGATATGCGCGTTGCGATTCAAATACAAGCCTTTTGGCTCGTTGACTGTGAATGTTACAACGTTCTTCTCAACATTTTCGCCCGTCAAACATTTCTTTTTAGTTTCAATTGTGAAAGTAGGGCCGTCAGAATTTTTTTCCACAAACCCCGAAATAGACTTTGTGAACTCTACTCTGAAAGACTGTGTCGATGTTTCACTCCCCTTGAAAATTTTGACATTGACGTCAAATTCTTTCGCCACAATCTCAACCGCGTCAAGGTCGTCAGTTATGGCTTTGTCTATGTATATTAAACCGTTTGCAGTGCCCGTTTTGTCCGCACTCGGAATAATTTCGTATATCGTACCGCGGTCATTGCCTTGATAGAATTTATACCCGAAAACTGACACGCTCGGGAAGAAATACATTATGCCGACCAAAATAACGCCCACACCTATAACCAAACCAATAAATATAAGTGTATACGTCAATATTCCCTTAATTATTGTCATCTTTTCCTCCGTTTTGTATAAGTATATATTATTTCGTGAAAAAAATCAAGGATTTTCCACTTAATAACAAAATTCTGCAAACTCGCCCACACGCTCTCCGCCCCCATTCATTCGCAAATTTTTCGCTTAAAATGCATACCATTCCCCACCCCAAAAAAAACATACTTATTAATGCCACTATTATAAAATAATTCCTTATTATCAAAGTAATTGCTAGCACTCACACCGCGGTCAATATAGTTGAGTTTCCCATACTCATTGACCGCGCTAGCAAATAATAAGGATTGATTTTATCATCGTGCTAGCGCGTGGCGAACTGTGGGGCGCGATACCGCACGCGTGGCACGCGGTTCGCGAGATTCCTACGCTTC
>CAZAYL010000067.1:0-2646 GCA_964489405.1 uncultured Lachnospiraceae bacterium
TGTCGGATTAAAATATACCTCTTCAATAGCTTCAACAATCTTTTCTGGTGACCATGTCTTAGGAAAAAAAGTACTAGGTTTAAATTTTTTTCCGCCAATCTCAACTATAGCCTCATAAACGCCATTAGCATCTGGAGCTTTAGTGATTTGAACTACTTTGCTAGTTGCATCACTTAGCCCCTCATAGTGAAATCCACCAGTCTTATTCCCTAAGAAAATATGTTTTAAAGTGTCATCTTTAAAAATTTCAGGATGTTTCACCGCCTTAGCAACGTCGTCAAAGTTCTTGCTAACAGCCTTCGTCACACCACCAACTTCATCGGCATGCTTTAGCACTGCTTTTTGAACTACTTCAGCAAGCTCGTCGGATTTACTTGCTATACCCGAAGCATCATCGGCATGTTTTAAAGCACTCGACAATATGTCACCAGCATTATCAGAAAGTTTCATTCCTTTGGCTGCTACACAAAGTTCATCTGAATACTTTAGTGCACCTACTAAAGGAATCATTCCTATAATATCCAACGTAGTAATTCCAACGTGTCCCCAAGACCATTCCCAATTAGTAAAGTCCGCCGTAACATCTCTAATATCTGCTATTGTTCCAATTACTGGCAACTCGCCTACTATAATTTCTCCAAAAATACCAATTATAGTAACTTTTTCAGAAAAGTTTCCTAAAATTATTTGCTCTCCAGCATCTCCGACAAAATAATACCACTTATTATCTGGCTTTTCAAGATTAATGTATACATAATCGACATAATCACTGATATTTACATTTTCAATCTTAGGAAGTGTTACTTTTTTAGGATAGTTTTTATCCCGCAAAGACATAATCAATTTCAAATCGTTATCATCTTGCCAAGAACGAATTGCATTTACAAAGTTCTCGTTACGAAGCACAGCTTCATATTCATAAATAAAATTATTTATTTTATTTTTTATGGAATTAAACGTTTCTTCTGAAATACTAAAGTCATTTCTCTTTTTCAAGCTTTCCAAAGTATTAATAAGTGATTTAAGTTCATTTATCTGAGTAACGGCATAATTAATATCGTCATCAGAAGAATAAATCTTATATTTACACCATTTACATGTTCCTTTTTCTAAAGTATGAACCACTTCTTGCGCTTCGTTACTAAAAATACGTTTTTCGCCACAGTCTACGCAATAAGCAAATGTTACATGTTGTTCCGTATGAGTCTTATCAGTAATGTTTGTATATGCTCCAATCCATACTTGATATGGCTCTTTAAAGCTACAGACATGCTGATTTGTCTCTTGTCCTAAAGTATCATCTTTTACGTTATCAGAAGGTATCTCGGGCTTATCTGCCACATTATCATCGTCTTTGCTAACAACTTCAGAATTATCTTCAGATATGGTACTTTTGGAGAACTCACAAATATAACATGTATTATCATTAAATTTGTGCTCTTCCAATTCGCCATTACCTGATTGCTCTTCTGTCTTCGTCTCACCACACTCACACTTATAACTAAGTATTATCTTATCAAGCACATGATAGTTTTCGTCATACTTTTCGTATTTGTACCATGGATCATACTCCATCTTCCAAACATGCTCATGAGTATCTTCTCCAACATCAGTCGAGCCATCAGAACTTTCGTCTTGCTTAGGTTCTTCAGGAACTTCTTCCTGTTTCTCCTCAGGCTCTTCTTCTTTAACATATCCACAAGTATAACAAATATTGTCAGTAAAAACATGATTATCCTTATAACCATTACCAGACTGTTCGTCTGTCTTCGTCTCACCACATTCACACTTATAACTAAGAACTATCTTATCAAGTACATGATAATTTTCATCATACTTTGCATATTTGTACCATGGATCATATTCCATTTTCCAAACATGCTCATGAATATCTTCTTCATTACTCTTTGAGTCATCAGAGCTTTCGCTATGCTTGGGTTCCTCAGGAACTTCTTCCTGCTTCTCTTCTTGCTCTTCTTCTCTAACGTATCCACCAGTATAACAAGTATCTCCAGTAAATTCATGTTTACTCTTCTCGTTACCGCCATCTTGATATTCTTTCTTGGTTTCGCCACAGTCTCTACACTTATAATACAATCCAATATCAGTCAAGACATGATACTTATCATTTAAATATTCATAATTATATTCCGGATCATACCTAAGTTTCCATCTATGTTCATGTTCTTCCTCTTCACGTTCATACCCGCAACTATAGCAAACATCGTTTGTAAACACATGCTTGCTTTTTTCATTGCTACCATCTTGATATTCTGTCTTAGTCTCACTGCATAATTTACAAATATAATAAAGTTTAATACTACTCAAAATATGATATGTTTCATCTTTATACTCGTAATTATACATTGGATCATACTCAAGTGTCCACTGATGTTCACACCCTCCTGCAAAAGACGTGCTAAACAAACTATTCAATAGTAATATCGCAGAAATCACGAGAACCATACATCGCCGTTTCATTCCAAATCCTCCTTATTTAAATAAAATCGGAGTTTCGTGCCATTCAAACAACGTTATTTTATTTTGATTATAACTATTTGTCAATAATATTCAATCTACTTTTATAGCAATGTATGTGTCAAGTAAAAGTAGGCAATTTTTTTCATAAATTTTTTGTATCCAATA
>CAZAYL010000068.1:0-2577 GCA_964489405.1 uncultured Lachnospiraceae bacterium
GACGAAAGTGAATAGAGATATTCACTGGGAGAAATAATACGAAGACAAGTAACCAGAAAATATATTCAATAGATTGCAAACGGATGAGAACACTCTCATCCGTTTTTTTTGTTATGTTCTAAAATATTGTGCATAATCATAAGATATTGCAATGGAGGTTTATTTTGGAAAAAGTAAAAAAATCAGGGAATTTGCTTGCAATTACAAAAGGAACAGTCGTCGCACTAGGCGTGGCAATGATTTCAATTTTGTTATTTGCGTTCATCGTCAAATGGGCGTCGCTCGGCGAAAATTCAATTAATGTAGTCAACCAAATTATAAAAATTGTCGCAATATTTTTTGGTGTCGTCGCGTGTTTGAAAGTGGACAGTAACAAGCATTTATACAAAGGAATGCTCGTTGGCGCGCTCTTTGCTGTGTTGTCGTTCTTGTTATTTTCTGCCCTAAATAAATCATTTCAAATTGATTTTACTTTTGTTTGGGACACCGTCTTTGCAACCGCAATCGGTTTAATTTGCGCAATTATCGTTAATATTTTGAGAAAATAGTATGGAGTTCTTGAGTGGGTACATTCTAAGCATTGTCGGGATTGTAGTTATAGGCGTCATCGTCGACTTAATACTTGTGGACGGACAAGTCAAGAAGTACGTGCAAAGCATTTACGTCCTATTTGTCATCTTTACTATCGTCGCGCCACTACCAACATTTATCAACAGCATAAAAAGTGGAGATTATTCTTTAGAAACCACATCAATTATAGTCGATGAAAAATATCTAGAAATTATCAAAAATCAAAAAAACACCGCCACATCAAATGCTATTGAAACAATTTTTGAGAACAATGGTTTTATAAATGTCGTCGTAACAATAGACTCATCAATTCAAAATAAAACTTACACAATCAACAAAGTGCGCGTTGACATCTCCAATTGCTCAAAATCTCCAAGCAAAAAAGTCATCATCAATGTAGTGCAAGAAGTCGTCGCAATCAACGGAAAGGACATAATTATTTATGAGTGAAGAAAAAAAGTCAAAAAAAGAGAGTTTTTTCTCAAATCTTCCATTTTTCAAAAAACTGAAAAGCATAAAAAACATAGAAATTGTAGTCGTTGTGCTGATAATCTGTGTTATGTTTCTTATATATTTTGGAACAAATAAGGAAAACACAACAAGCACTACAAAATCAAATAATTCAACTATTGATATCCAATACATAAGTGCTAGTCAATACGCCAAAGACCTTGAAGGGAAATTAGAAGAAACACTCTCACAAATTCAAGGCGCAGGCAATGTCAGCGTCGTCATTACTCTCGAATCTAGTAGCGAACTTATCATCGCCAAAACAATTGAAACCACAAAAAAAAGTGAGTCCGTAACCACCAACGGCACCACAACCAAAACCGAAAATGTCGAAATTATCGAAAAGCCACTTATCGTGAGTGGAAAAAATGGTGACGAACCAATAATTTTACTTGAAGTAATGCCCAAAATATCAGGTATCGTCGTCGTTGCACAAGGGGCAACAGATATCAACGTCAAATTAAATATACTAAAAGCATTGCAAGCACTCCTAACTATCCCGAACGGAAATATTGAAATACTAGCATAAAAGTTCTCAGCATATGTTTACCGCCCACATTCACAAATAGCAAAATAAAAAAGAAATTTTGCAAAACATTAATGTGTAAATTTCATTGAAATACTTGAAATTTTTCTTAAAAAAACGAAAAAATAGTAATAATTGGGACAATCTATTCATTATATATAATATAAAATCAAACAACCAAACAAGGAGAATTAAAAATATGGTTAGCAAGAAAAAGAAAATTATCGTACTCAGCGTAATGATGGTATTGCTTGTAGCAACAGGTTTCCTAAATCTCGCACTCAACAATAGCACCCCTACACAACCGACAAACTCAACAGTAACATCCGCCAATTTCTTCACATCCTACCGTAGTGAGCGCCAAGCAACCCGTGGCCAAGAAGTATTGTATCTCGACGCAATTATCTCAAGTGCAACCGCATCTGAAGAAGCAAAGAAAGTTGCAGAGAACAAAAAGGTTGAACTTGTCAAACTTATGGAGCAAGAACTCGTTCTCGAAGGACTCATCAAATCAAAAGGTTTTGACGACAGCATTGTAACAATGACTACAGCTAACGTTAATGTCATCGTCAAAGATACCAACCTAGAAGCTAACGAAGTCGCGCAAATTGTCCAAATTGTCCAAGACTCAACAGGCAAATCAATCGACAATATCAAAATTATCCCCGTCGAATAATCTCTAAAGCTATGGATATCTTAAAATCCATAGCTTTTTCCATTTCAAAAAAAAATAGTTGCCAAAATTTTAATTGTATATTTTGCAAAACGAAAGAAATTTTATTGTTTATAATTTTATAAAAAAAATCTAAAATACCCACAAAAACGTTTGACTAAAAATAAAAAAATGGGTATAATAAAAGTATGTTAAGTTGAAGGAGTATATCTTGTCCACAAAGCAAGGGGAAAGAATTTGACTTAAGTTCACAAAAATAGTAAAGGAGACGAAAAATGATTAAGCACTCAACCAAATG
>CAZAYL010000069.1:0-2514 GCA_964489405.1 uncultured Lachnospiraceae bacterium
CTGCGCAGCATTAAGCGCACGCATCCTCTCCCGGCTCATCGAGAAATCATAATGGGCGGCGATGCGCTTAAAGTCGCTCCAGCCTGATTCGGCCTGATAACGTTTTACGCTCTGTACCGGCACTTCCACCGTGAAGTTGTCCTTCGCCACGTCTTTGAAAGCGCCGCTCTGCACAGTCGGAGGCTCGATGGCATCACAACGGATTTTTGAGACGCTGAAACAACTACTGAATGCAGTCCCAATAGTCTCCAAAGTGGACGGCAGGCTTATGGAGAGCAGAGAATAGTTAGCGCCAAATGGGGATCCTTTGAGAGTTGTTAATCCTTCAGGAAGTGACAGTTTCTCAATATTATTTAAACAAAAAGCTTCATTATCAATGCACTTCAGCGTACTTGGGAATATCACAGATGAGAACTTACATTCTTTAAAGGCAGATTCTCTGATTTGAATTACTCCCTCAGGTATAATCAGTTCACCAGTAAAACCGCAACCGTAGAAACATTTTTCTTCAATTGTCTGAACATTTCCAAGGTCTAGCGAACCGGTGAAATATGCACAAAAGAATGTACGGGACTCGAGTGACGTAATCTTTTCCGGAATCTTCAAATCTCCAGTAAATTTACCGGCGTCGCAAAAAGCTCCAATACCAATAGATTCCAGTCTATCAGGAAGAACCAATCTTCCGGTAAGAGAGCAACCTTTAAATGCATGGCTTCCGATTGTCTTCAGGGATTCAGGCAAATGCAGTTCGCAAGACAAAGACCTACAGAGGTAAAATGCCCCATAGCGAATTGTCTCAAGTTTATTTCCAAAACTTACGCTTGTAATATTTGTTGATTCAAATGCCATATCACCTATAGATGCTACATCATCAGGAATAATTAGAGTTCCTGAAAGCGAGGTTTGAGAGAATGCATATTGCCCAATAGCCGTAACCTTTTCAGGGAACGAAATATAGCAAAGTGTCGTCTTCCTTCTGAATGCGTTGTCAGGGATAATATCCCCATCAGTCTTGACCTCCTTAAGATTCACCGCCTCCAAAATCGCCATACTGTCTCTCATAAAGTAGAAATCATCGGCATTGATCTGGCCGGTCACTTTGAGATTTCGGATACGGTCAGGGTTCTTGCCTGCGCCCTTTATGGTCTGACCGAGAGTTCCGGCGGTAGCGACATTGACCACATAGTACTGACGAGCTTCGCCGCCGTGGGTATTGCGGTCCTCAACCCAATCAACTATCTGGCTATCAGCGAGTTCAAACTCATATTCACCGAAAGGAGTCTTCTTCGTGATGGCTATCGTGACATTGAGTTGCTTGCCGACAGCGTAGGTCACATCAGCAGATTGAGAAAATCCATATGCCACACCGTCTATCGTGATTGCGAAGAGCTTCTTGCCGGCGCTGACATTCTGCGGCACAACCACTGCCCGGAATGTCCCGTCGCTCTGCGGACACATCACAATGCCATCGCTCTGAGCCGAACCTACCGGAGTCACTTTGCCGGTAGAATAATTGATGGTTGCCTTGCGGGTGGTGTTTGTGACAATCACGCTCTTGCCAAGACTCTCGAACTCGCCACCCTCGAAGCCGTCCTTCTCTGTCAGCGTCACCTGAATGGCGGACATTCTGTGTCTGAGTTTAACGCTTACAGCCGATTCGGAGGGGATAACGTTCTCCGCCTTGCCCCAAAGAAAGTCGGAGGCTTCATAACCGGCAAGTTCAGAGGATGTTGCCGCCGAACTCTGGTCCTTGCTGACTTCAAAGCCGGATGCGTTCACATCAAGGATGCTTTTCTGGTACGGATAGTAAAGATAGAGGTCGACATTGGTTTCGGCATCCTTATAATATGCCTTTTTAGCAGGTATCCATTTGTATTGGGATTCGTCAAAGACATATTTGACATTGTCTACCTGGTTCCCGCTAGCAGACAATGTGCCTGCCTTTGCATTGTCGTCTGTATAGTTTACGGCAAAGAGACCAAGGGCATCCTTGTCCACAAAGCCTTCGGCCGTGGCCTTGGTGTGGACCTGATTGATAGACCCGGAGATATTTACGGGGATACCGTCTGCCTCTGGCGACTCCACCGGGACGAGATCCCGTTCACATGCTGTCAGCAAAGCGATGACAGCAGGCAGTGTTAACAATAAATGACTGGTTTTCATATACATAATTTATATTTTCAATTAGTTGGCTCCTCCTCCGATACTTCCTCCATCTCCCCAGCCGGGGATATCGATATTGAGTCCGTCAGTCTTCACGGTCACCTTGCAGGACGCCGTCTTCGAGCCGTCCTCCGTGGTCACCGTCACGGTCGCCGTTCCGGCCTTCACGGCGGTGACCTTTCCGTCTGCCACCGTGGCCACGGACTTGTCGCTGGTCGACCACTTCACATTTTTGTTAGTGGCGTTCGATGGGGTGATGGTCGCCGTCAGGGTCGCGTTGTCGCCCTCGGTCATCGTCAGGCTGGTCTTGTCGAGAGACACTCCGGTCACAGGGTAGGTCTTCGCCTTCAC
>CAZAYL010000070.1:0-2513 GCA_964489405.1 uncultured Lachnospiraceae bacterium
GAAACAAAAAATAAAGGAGAAAATTAAAAATGCAAAAAGTTTCAAAACAAAGTTTGGCAATGATTGCACTATCAATCTTGCTCGCAATTTCTATTGCACTCACATTCACATTCGCTGCTTTGAGCGAAAGCAGTACGGCGTCAGGTACGATTACATTCAGTGGAAACGTGACGGTGAAATACGGCGGAAACAAAACTGATGAAGGAACCATCGTCTTCACAGCAAATTATGCCGCTTCTGGGGGAATTGCTGCAAACAGCGTTACTACAGACAACAAATCGTTCGTGATAGACGGCTCGGCCGCTTATGCCAAAATCACTTTCACGTACACGGGACAGGAAGGCGTAAAGGTTGAAGTGAAAAATCCTTTTACGTCATCTGATACATGGGCTGAAATAGCCGAAAACGCGTCGTATGCGAGCGAAACCAAAGTAACCAAAGGCACTGGGATTGCGGTGGGAGATGTGCTCAAGATTACCTTTAACCCGGATGCTGAACTTCCTGATACCTTTGAGGTAAGTATAAAAGTGGAAGCTGATACGCGTTCAAAGTTGGGCGCATGAAAAGAACGAGAATTGCAGGATTTAGTTGAAGATTCATTGAAGTTGAATTAAACTTTATTGCCTCGCTATTTAGTTCCATTTGTCGCGAACGGAAATGCGTTGCGATGGTATACGAAGACCTGGCGTAGGGGACTGGGGATCGTTTGTGCTATTAACTTGAATTTGGTGTGCTTTATATGACCAGCGGCCGGATGGTTTGCGTGCTTCGGTTTCGCCATGATCAAATGGAAAAAACTAATAAAAAAAACTCGTGTCGAGATTTCAGAAGACGGAATCGAGCACGGTTTTTTAATTTTGCCGATAGAAAAATTTAATTGTGGAAAATAGAAACCGCAAATATTTTTTTTACTATTTTCGAGGAAAAAAATCATAGATTCAATGGAAAAATTCCTAAACATTTGACATTTTCGAGTTTTAACAACTCGATTTTTTTATTTATTCCGCCAGCGTAGCCAATCAACTTTTTGTTGCTACCCAATACTCTATGGCACGGAATTAGAATTGCAATAGGGTTATGTCCGACGGCGCCCCCTACAGCCTGAGCGGACGCTCTTTTGCACGTCTCATTTTCAATTTGTTTTGCAATTGCACCGTATGTCGTTGTTTTCCCATATGGTATTTGAAGCAGAATTTTCAAAACCCTTTCTCGAAATTCGGAATTTCCGTTTAATGATATCGACGGCAAAAACGACGGGAATTCCCCAGCAAAGTAGGTATCGAGCCACATTTTTGTTTGTGAAAATATCGGCAAATCTTTTTCGATACTTTGGTAATCTAAGTTGCTTGCGAAATATTTTTGTCCGAAAAACCATAACCCCGTCAAATTTTCGCCATCGCTTGCAAGAAGCATTTCCCCAAGTCTGCTTGTGTATTTTGATGTGTATTGCATTTTGAACTCCTTTTAATAGGGCTATAAGAAAACATACTTATTTTCAACTTTATCAACCCAATAAGTCGATGAAATTTTGTGAACCTTTGCATCCCCCAACATCTAAAATGTGCCTAAATAAAAAACAACCACAATATATAGTGTTACTTATTAATACAATATACTACATATTGTGATTTTTGTTTGTGGTGCAGGAGAAGGGATTTGAACCCTCACGATTTTACTCACTAGCGTCTGAAACTAGCGCGTCTGCCATTCCGCCACCCCTGCAACTTATAATATTATTATATATCATTTTTTTATTTTTTTCAACCTTTTGCAAACAAATTATTATTTTAAACATTGTTAATTCTAATGACATAAAACAATAAATTGCTAGGGTTGACTTAATGTTAAGTAAGTGGTATACTATATTTGTTACATTTATTATGGTTCGTTGTGGCTAGAGTGCCATAGCGTAATTTTTTGTGTAGCACAGATTTGCAAGGATATTTTCTTAGGTACTCCTTGTTTTGCCCGCAGTAGCAAATAATAAGGATTGATTTTATCATTGTGTTAGCGCGGGGCGGGCTTGGGGGCGCTACCATACAAAAAGGATTTCATTTATCATAATGCTGGCGCCGTTCAAACCTAGGGGCGCGATACCGCACGCGTGGCACGCGGTTCGCGAGATTCCTACGCTTCATCAAACCCTACAATGCGGGTTTGATTTTCGCTCTGAATGACCCAAAGTTAGTGCTTGTACTACTATGATAATAAGGAATTATTTTATTGTAGTGGTACTGGTATTTGCTTGATATACCTGAATAACCTAGAGTTAGTGCTTGTACTTGCTTTTAAAGATATTGTTTTATTCTATTGTCATTTTGTCATTATAATTTGTGCACTAATTTATTGTACCACATTCTTTCGCTCTGAATGACCCTAAGAGAGCGCTAGTAACTACTTTAATAATGATATTTTATTTAAATAACATCCTTATAAATGTGGCAAGGTACTCACGCCCATCGTCATTGCGAGCGAAGCGTCGGTGCCAGACGGCACAGGTGCAGGTGTGTGTT
>CAZAYL010000071.1:0-2478 GCA_964489405.1 uncultured Lachnospiraceae bacterium
CACGGCAATCTTTATATCCATCCTATCCAATCACGCCAAGGGAAGCAGCGACATTGTGACGATTATGAAAAATACTTCTGCATCCTTAACAGGACCCCTTAAAGCGATTACGGAGAAGTTTGTATTGGACGCGGAGAAAACCGGAAACGTGGATATCGCTTTTGATTACATGAAGGAATCGATTGATAACAGACAGCTTCAAACCATCCTTATAAACTTAAAAAACTGCATGCATTATCAAGCAAATTATGAAGAAGTGCTGACACAGATGATGGGACAGGTTGCCGCCGGATTATCGGCAAGAGAGGACAGAAAGAACATCCTCTTTGAAATGAAGCTTACCCTGGCGCTTATTTCGATAACGGCAGTTGTCATTGTTTCCTTAATCGGAGCGGGACTCGGAATTGATGTCAGAGGGACTTTAACGGGAAATGTAATCGGACAGGCACTTTTATGCATCACCGGATTTTTATATCTCTTTGTGGGCGTAAAGATGTTTGGTACGGATAAGTAGAGGAGGCGGATGGATTGATAGGATTATTATTTGCGGCATTATTTGTTTTTTCTTTTTCATTTATACAGGGCATTTATTACTTGACAAAGAAAACCACTCCGGCAAAGGAAGCAAAGAAGAAAATTGAAAAAGCAGTCAATTCTTCGGCGGTAACAAGATTTGTCTTGAAAAAGCAGATTTCACTAAAAAAGATGGGAGCCGGGGTTTTACTGAAAGACCGGCTGACAGTCAGCCAGTGGTATATGTACAAAGCTTTAATGGCAGGTTTGTTTGGAGTAATTTCCTCCTTTATTGTCGGAGGAGTTTTAAAGAGCGATTATGCAAAGCCGATAGGGTTTCTTTTTACAGTAATCGGATGGTTCTTTTTAGACTTTCTCTTACGGGCGCAGAACAAGTCATCAAACGATGAAATGATGCCGGACGTTATGGAAATGAGCAGATCGGTTCTTTACGGAAAGCGAGGAGGGCAGTACATTGCCGATGCCTTAAAGGATGCGGTAATCGTTGTTGAAAACAGAAGGTTAAAATCGGCTCTTATGAGACTTCGAAATGACCTTGATTCCGGACTTAGCTTAAATGAGTGCTTAGACGAATTTGAAATGAGCTTTTCAAACGGAGAAATTTCTTCTTTTTGCACGGTTATAAAGTTATTACAGTCAACCGGGCAAGTGGATGAAGCGCTAAGGACTCTTGAAAACAATATCGAAAGAGAACAGGCAAGCGTGAATAAGAGGCGATGCAGCATCTTAGAGCACAAGACGGAGATGTACGTCATCTTCATTGCAATGGATATTTTGGCGATGATTTTATATTGCATCATCATGAAGCTTTTGGAACTTCAGATTGGATTTTAGAAAGGGGGATGCATGTGATTAAGAAGAAAAAACAAGGAACCATAACGGAAAACATGATTGTGATGCTTTTAAACATGATTCTTCTTTGTGCTTTTCTGGTAATTATATTCGGAGCGTTGGCCGGAATCTCCGACAAATGGAGAATGAGGCAGGCAGCAAGAGAGTACACCCTGATCATGGAGACGGAAGGCTATTTAAAACCGGACGACCAAGCAGCACTTATTGAGGAGCTAGAAAGTTACGGAATGTATGACATTTCGCTTTCCGGAACAACGACGAGTGAAGTGGATTACGGAGACAGAATATATCTTTGCATCAGTGGAAAGTACGACGACAACGTGTTGGATTTCGCAGGCGGAATATCCAAGGTTGCAAAGCATACCTCTACGTTGACGATAAACCGTCAGACCACGGCAAAGCAGTAAGGAGGCAGGACATGGATGTGACAGTAAAAAAGGAAGGCTCAAGTCCAATCGGTTATGTAATGATGTTTGCAATTGCATTAATCCTGATTGCACTGACGCTTTATATGACGCAGGTAGGTAGGCTTATGACTCAACAGCATCATGTAGACGATTCCCTGGCGGATTCCGTGTTGGCATCGCTTGTAGCGGACGATATCTATTATTTTGAAACCTATGAGATGACAGGTACTCCGGTAATCAGATTTCGGGATGCAGATGAATCTTACAGCGTATTTGTTGACTGCATGAATGCAGCGGTTGCTGAAACAACGGGATTTTATTACAACTTCGCATTTGATGATTTTATATGCTACGAGGTAGAAGGAGATACGGTAAGAGTTACGGAGTATTCCGGTAATGCAGGGACTAAGAGCATTAGCGTTGGAAAGCTTGGGATGGTTAAAACTCCAAAAGGAAACGACGTTTTGGAAACATCGGCCTACGGAAGGGTACGATTTGATATAAAAAGCATTATTGACGGTAGTTTAATCACAAAGACGAGGGACATTTATTGCACCCTTGAAATCAACGAGTAGAAAAGGAGAGATTAAAAATGTTTGAAAAAAAGATAAGCGACAAAGAAAAGAAGAACCTTGAAAAAGAGGCAAAGAAAAGAGAAAGAGTAAAGAAAAAGGCGGCAGGATCA
>CAZAYL010000072.1:0-2459 GCA_964489405.1 uncultured Lachnospiraceae bacterium
CTTGCCCGGAAGGGCAACCCGCCCTATTATGGGGTACCCATACTCATTGACCGCGCTAGCAAATAATAAAGATTGATTTTATCATCGTGCTGACGCGTGGCGAGCTGTAGTGGGTGCTTATGCCACCTAGTTAGTGTAGGCAAGTTTATAAATAGCGAATTGCGGATTCGTGCGTGTAGCATCGCTTCCATAATTAATGTAATCAACAGCGTTATAGCACTCAAAGGTCATACGTATGTATGTTGCCCCGCGGAAATCAAAGCTTTGTCCAATCTCAAATTCAACCCCCTTGCCAATGCGCTGTTCTAGCATCGTTTCTCTAGGTGTCTCCAATGTCCAAACCTTATTCTCGCCGACATAAATCTCAATATTAACCACGAGCATAACATTTGCGCTACTTGTGTAAAGTCCAAAAGTAATGGTATCAATATTGATTGCCTTTTTCTTATTTTTGCCGACAAGTTCAATCGTGCGATAATTCTTGCACAACTTCTCACTCGGCGTACTTTTTGTCAAATCGTCAACCTTGATTTCAACTTTTTCCCCCGCGCCCACGGTTTCGCCTGCGTCATAAACAAACGCAGTGCCCGTGCCATTGATGATATCTTTGAAATTCGTGCGTTGCGTCGCCGAATAAATAATAAGCGCCAAAGTCAGCATAACGCAAACGGCAATTATCGCTAAAAATCTAACCGCACCTTTTCTATTGATGAAAGTATCCCACCCTTGCGCAATCGTCGTGCCAGCACGATTGATGTAGTCTTTAAATGTGCGCTTTTCGTCACTTGCTTGTATATCCGCGTCGTTCACATCGCCGTAAGTCTTACTCTCAATTTCGACAATGTGTCGCGCTTTTGGAACATCTATCTCAACGCCTAGCTCGTCTGCGTCTTCTCCATCTTGCCCAGAAACAACAACATCTCCACGCTTGCGATTCAACACAATAACGCCGTTAGAGTTTTGCGACAAGTCTTTTTGCTCCCCGTCTTTCGCAATCGCTTCGTCGTCCTTTACAACATCGTCATCCACGCTTTGCATAACTAAATCATCGCTTTTATTTACTGACTTAGTGCGCTTTGTAGTAGATTTTTTTTGTGTAGTCGATTTTTCTTTTTTTGTAGGTATATTGTCATTTTCGACAACATTCGTGTCATTTTGTGCGGGTATGCTGTCATTTTCTGCAAGTATGTCATCTTTTATGATTTCGTCATTATTTGAAAAGTCTAGCATGCTCTTAACTCTTTTTTCACTCTTGATTTGTGCTTTGATTTTTTTCATAAAACATCCCCTTAATGTTTATTGTGGTGTTTGTGTAATTATTTTAATAATGATTTTTCCAATAACCTAGAAAATTGATTTTAGTACTTCGCCAATCCCCACGAAAAGTCGCTCGATGTCGTTGCCGTCATCGCTGACGCCGTTAGGAACAATGTAGTCGACGCGCCCAATAATGTTGGCAGTCGTTTCGCAATACGGCGTATCGCCATAACTATATCTTCGGCAATCTTCGCTATTGTTGCGGTTGTCGCCCATATAGAAAATTCCGTTCTCGGGAACCGTAATGCTTGTTATGCCCACCTCCGCGTCCATTGCTCCACCAATGCCCTTGAACTTGACGGCTTTGACATAGTCTTCGACCAAAAGTTCGCCATTGCGATAAACCTTTGTAACGGCAGAATCGGTATTGTCAAATGTGATAGTGTCGCCCGCCATACCGATAAGGCGTTTGATGACATAGCGCACATTGCCACTCGCGTTGGTGTGCTTGATGACAATGATGTCGCCGTATGTGCCCTTTTGGTACGTGTTGATGTAGGCATAATCATACGGTTCGCTCGTGTTTGGCGAATTGGCATTGATTGTCGGTTGCATAGATGGCCCCTCAACACCCGTGTAAATATAGACGCGTTCCGCGAGCATACAAAGCACGACAATCGCAGAAATCAGCACAAACAAAAATGCCAAAACAACCGCAAGCAACCGCGTGTGCCTGCGAGTTTTTGCCACAAGGGAGTTGACATTGTACCTTGTGTATTCACTCTCATACATATCTTGATAGATATTAATTTCAATTTCATTTTTGTTCATCAATAACTCCTACAAAAATAAACCCACGACTTTAGTAAAACCAAGCATACACGCTTAAATAAATGACATAACTACAAAATTTTTTGACCTTTTTTGCCCCGACTTGTGCAAAAACGTAATCTAACTTATATAATGTATAACTATTATATAACAATTCTAGACATTTTGCAACAAAATTACACGCCTTTGCCCCCACACTAGCATAATAAAATGTATTTCCTTTATCATAATGCTGGCGCGTGGCAGGCTGTGGGGCGCGATACCGCACGCGGGGCACGCGGTTCGCGAGATTCCTACGCTTCATCAAACCCTACATTGCGGGTTTGATTTTCGCTCTGAATGACCCAAAGAGAGTACTTGTACTCGCTTTA
>CAZAYL010000073.1:0-2432 GCA_964489405.1 uncultured Lachnospiraceae bacterium
TTCATCAAACCCTACAATGCGGGTTTGATTTTCGCTCTGAATGACCCAAAGAGAGCACTTGTACTCGCTTTTTAAGATATTGTTTTATTCTATTGTCATTTTGTCATTATGATTTGTGTACTAATTAATTATACCACATTCTTTCGCTCTGAATGACCCCAAAAGAGTACTTGTACCACTTTGATGATGATATTTTATTTAAATAACGTCCTTATTTTCGTGGCAAGCCACTCACGCTTATCGTCATTGCGAGCGAAGCGTCGGTGCCAGACGGCACAGGTGCAGGTGTGTGTTGGTGCGGGTATGTTATTGTGAGATGACAAACAAACCTGAAGTCAAGGCGAGCCTTGCCCGGAAGGGCAACCCGCTTCATTATGGCGCACCCATACCCATTGACCGCGCTAGCCACTAACAGCAGTGCGCTTTCGCACCCGCGTTAGCCCAAAATCAAAAAAGCCTTATAAATGTGGTAAGCCACTCACGCCTATCGTCATTGCGAGCGAAGCGTCGCAATCTCCCGGAAGGGGTCGCGGTCAGTTATGGGCGAATATGCACTTTGATTGCGCTAGCTATCAACAGCAGTGCGCTTTCGCACCCGCGCCAGCCACCAACAGCGGTGCGCTTTCGCACCCGCGCTAGCATTATAATAAAGTCAATCTTTTTATTGTTATTGTATTTTCGCGCATAAAATTTTCATTTTGTAGCACACTAATGTAATGGGTGCAGTATGAGTGAAAAAGTAGGTAATTTAATAATTGTTATACTAAGTGTCGCAATACTAACAGTGATGATTCTGTATGCCGTTTTGCCGTCGTTTTCGTACTATAGTAGCCGATCGCAAGTGCAAGGTGTTATCACTGTAGGGCAAGCGAACTTTGAGTTTGTCAACGACTTGCCACTCTTTGCAAATCTTGCCAACTTCACTGGCGGGCAAATCGATGAGAGCGTCAGCGTCATCAACGCGCGCGATAAATCGGGAACCAATACTACAAATTTGATTGATTGCTACTTGCGTTTTAGCATAAATGCAAACATTGCATTGAGTATTAATTACGACTCGAACAAATTTTTGCAGTCAGGCAATTATTTTTATTACAAAGGTGTTTTTGCGGTCGGGCAAACGGTCAAATTGATTGAAAGTTTTGACGTCGACCCAACGATTGACGAAAGCGTCTATGAAAAAGGACTTGACGTCAGCGTCAATGTCGACGTTATCCAAGCGACCAAAGATACAATCTCCTCAAATTTCATCGGCGCGCCACAAGAATGGATTGCGATTTTGCCGTGATTATTGTGCGCACTAATGCTACGAAAATTGCACATTTTTAAACCTATACATACATTAATTGCACACAATTCGCAAATCAATAAATTGATGTCAATTCATTTGCGCGTTTTGTTAGGAAATTTGCGAAAAAACGCGCGTTTTGCGTTTAAACCTCGCATAAAACCGCGCAAATTGATAAAAAAATGCAAAAAGTACGTCAAAACGCTTGATTTGAATTTAAAAAAAGTATAAAATAAACATAAAGATGTTTGTAGGAGGAAAAATCGTGGAAGATAAACCAATCAAACCAACCACACCACCCAAAGCAAGCGCACCCAATGTGTCAGGTCCAAAACCTGCAACGCCAAAGCAAGCGCCCGCTCCAAGACCAGCTGTTCCTAAAAGAGCACCCAT
The DNA here is from genome assembly GCA_964489405.1 of uncultured Lachnospiraceae bacterium. GTDB lineage: Bacteria > Bacillota > Clostridia > Christensenellales > UBA1242 > CAKVOD01. Next base: position 1,682 of record CAZAYL010000073.1, read on the forward strand.
AGCACCTAAAACACCAACAACTGCGCAAAATGCTAGTGCTGACGCTCCAGTAGTGCAAAACGCCAGCGCAAATGCTGATGTAAATGTGTCAGCAGAAGAAGCAAAACAAGCCGAAATTCAAAGCGCAATGCAAGGCACAAAAGGGCAAGACCCTAAAAAGAAAAGAAAAGCCAAGAAAATTCTTTTCCTTCTTCTCCTACTTTTGCTTATCGCAGGCTTGGCAGTCGGTGGCGCAATTCTCATACCGAAACTTTTAAATGGCGACAACACTGAAATTTCCATTGAAATTGAAGAAGGGATAGAATACGGCGATACCGTCCATAAATTTAGTGACGAAGTCAAAGACTACCAAATGGGCGACCCGATTGATAGGGGACTTTCTCTCCGCAACAATGGGGCAGGTGATGTTTTTGTATGTTTCAAAATTGAAGTCTATGAACAAGGACAAGAGGATACAGGCTATCCTGTCGACATGATTGCAACCCCAACCATAACTAGTTCATTGTGGAGTGAAAACTCTGTTGAAGAAACTATAGCGAATAAAAGTGCAACCACACGTTATTACTATTACAATAACGTCCTTAGCAAGAAAAAGGGAACAACAAATACAGCAACTTTGTTCAAAGAGTACAAAATTAATGCCGAGTCTGACATAGCAAATAGGTACGCCAACCAAACTGTTACAGTCAAAGTTACCATTAATTTTATCACAGCAAATGTCAGTCTTTTAAGTACTCAATCTGAAGCGTGC
>CAZAYL010000074.1:0-2385 GCA_964489405.1 uncultured Lachnospiraceae bacterium
GTGCTTTCAGGGTCATTCTTCTGTTCTTCGAGAGAATCGTCGTTATTGTCAACGTCCATCTTCCGTTCTTCAATTGGCTCATCATCATTCTCATCTACATTCTTCTCGCTCACACTGACAATCGCATCTTCAGGTAAATCAGAAGAAACTGCGACCGGCGGTTCTACAAACTCCTCTGCAAAACCGTTAAACGGCACGCAAGTGATAAGCATGAAGATTGACAAGAAAACCGAAATCCACCGTTTTAAAGTTCTAGTGTTCATAAAATCACCATGCCTCCTTGTAAAATTGTCGTTCATCTTCTTGCAATCAGAAACATTTCTCAAGTGCAATTGCACCTCCTCTTTTACATAATCTATTCATATTAGCCTCGCCATTATACCATGAAAATACTACACTTGCAATACCTCTAGATGAATTTTCGTTTCAAATCTTAATTCCTAAATTAAATTCCGGATTTTAAATAGGCTGAATTTACTCTAAGACAAAAAATGTGTTAAAATGTAGTTAGATACAATGTTTGGAGTCATTATTAGGAGGTAGCCATGAGTGACAACATGCATTTAGATATAGACAAAAGAAAAATAATAGAGCTGGAATTGGGCAAAAATACAACGTTTGCAGAGATTTCGAAAATAATAAAAAAGGACCCTACCACTATCTCGAAAGAAATACGAAAGCATAGAATAAAAATTAACGCAAGACAACTTTCTTTAGATGAAAACAAATGTGCAAGAAGATTCTTTTGCCACAGAAAAAATGTCTGTAATACAAAATGCAGAAAGGAATGTAGAACTTGCAACAAGTGCAACTCAACATGTAAAAACTTTACTGATTCAACATGCATAAAACTACTTAGAGCTCCTTATGTTTGCAATGGATGTGACTTTTATTCTAAATGCAAATCAGAAAAATATTTGTATAAAGCCAATACCGCTCAAATGCAGTATGAAACATTACTTGTTGAATCACGTTTAGGTATTAACATTACCGATTCTTCCCTAGATACTCTAAATAAGATTGTGTCAGCAGGAATAAAAAATGGACAATCACTGTCACATATTCAAAAAACTACAGATTTAAATTGCTCTAGATCTACTCTATACAAATATATTCATATTAGAGCTTTAGACGTTATTCCGTTAGACATGCCTAGAATGGTACGTTTAAAACCTAGAAAACAACATGAAAAAGCCGAATCAAAAGAGACTAATGCTCGTAAAGGTAGAACATATGAAGATTTTATTAAATATTGTTCATTGAATCCAGATGCATCTATTGTAGAAATGGATACAGTTGAAGGTATTAAAAGTGGAAAAGTTTTTCTAACCTTACTTTTCAGAAATTCTAGATTGATGTTAATTTTTTTATTAAATTCTAAGACACAAAATGAAGTTGAAAATGTCTTTAATTTTCTTGAAAAGAAACTTACATCTCTTGTTTTTCAAAAACTGTTTTCAGTCATTTTAACGGACAATGGCAGTGAATTTGGTAATCCATCTAAGCTCGAATTTAATTTCAACGGCAATCCAAGAACCAGAATATTTTATTGTGACCCAGGAGCTTCCTATCAGAAGGGAATGCTTGAAAAAAATCATGAATTTATTCGCTATGTTTTGCCTAAAGGTTCTTCTTTTGACAAACTTACACAAGATGATGCCAACTTACTTATGAACCATATTAATAGTTATGCTAGAGACTGTTTAAATTGGTCTGCACCAATAGATTTGGCTAAAGTTTACTTAGGAAAAGAAACAATAAAAAAATTGAATCTCAAAAAGGTTCTACCCCAAGAGATTCAACTTAATAAAAAATTACTAAAGAAAATTTAAATAAATATTTTTTTAACTCCAAACATGTATCGCAACGGAATTTAAGTTTGGACACGACTGGAACTTAGTCTAAGACAATTTTTCCTTTACGTGTGCGACTGCATGTTCTTTTTTCTTTATATAAGCTTATTTTAACATATTTTTTTCAATTTGTGAAGAAAAAATCTCAGAAAAAGTGCCTAAAAACGGAACTTTCTCTGAGACATACAATTTCTTTTGTTTACCGGAACTTAGTTTCGGAAGTAACCTTTCGAAAGTTTGACACTTGTTTAATAAAAAATTTCACTTATTACTATTTAGCTCTTAATTTTATTCAAACTTCTAAAATTGTCGATCGAACTCAAAAGTGAATACAAATTTATTTCACCATTTCTATATAAATAAAACCTCTTTTTAAGTTTTCTTTTTACCAACCTATACTTAGCATATCGTCCAAATTTATCTCTGCCAAGAAAAATAAAATTACTTTTACTTGTATAAATACGTGTCTTTTTATTTAATTCAAGTTTTTCGGTTTTTAAATATTTTCCAATTTTTTCTAGGCACTCTTTTA
>CAZAYL010000075.1:0-2333 GCA_964489405.1 uncultured Lachnospiraceae bacterium
GAGATGACAAACAAACCTGAAGTCAAGGCGAGCCTTGCCCGGAAGGGCAACCCGCCCTATTATGGGGTACCCACATTCATTGACCGCGCTAGCTATCAACAGCAGTGCGCTTTCGCACCCGCGCAAGCATTGCTTTTAGTTAATATACAGAAGTCGCGCAAGTGGCTTCTTTTTTCATATTACGGCAAGATACTTGACAAAAAGTTAAAAATCAAGTACAATAAGATTAGTGGAGTGCGTATGTTTTTCAAAGGCGGTTGTTTCTTTAAATTAATACCAACAATTCTTTTTGTGGGGCTGATTGTGTTCATCATTCTCAAGTGTTGGAGATAGTGGATGAAAAGAAATTTTTTGACTTGCGCAGGTTCGCTTGTTTTGATTCTTGTCGTTGCCATTATTGGGAGCATCGCTGGTGTCAATTTGTTGCGCGATTCTTTCAAAACATCCGTTTTGCAGGAACTCGGCTTTAAATCACAAGCGGAATACGATGAGTTCGCTACGAATCTCAACGCGTCCTTTGACGAAACTACATTTTATCAGCACACATACACAGACGCCGACAAGGCATCGGTTAAACAAAAACTATTAAACTCAATCACACTTGCGGACGGCGCACCCCTATTTTTAGAGAATGGATACATCGACATCAACGCACTCGAAAAAGACAACAACGCAAGTATAACAACGACGCTTGAGTTGACAAATAAGGAATATTCTTATTTTGCACAATTACTGCTTACATCAATTTATCATTCAAATGAGAAAGATAACGCTGTGCTTGAGAATTTTCAAATCATTTCACTAGTCGTCAATGCGGATGGTACTCACACGATTGTGATGAAATTGTCCACTGCATCTATAAAAAAGTCGATGAAATCGTACGGGGCATCATTGCCAAATAGTTTGTTCTTGAAAGTTAATTATTCGTTAACTAAAACCGCAAATTCTAGCGAAGTGCAAAGTTGTACGCTATCTACTGAATTTTTAAGCACAGATTTCTCTAATTGCAAGAATGGAGCAACATTTGTCGCTGGTGCCGAAAATTCGGAGCATACAGTAGCGAATGCGACGATGCAAATAAATGAATTAAACGAAACCTACAACGCGAAATGCAACACATTTTTGAACAAAGTATTTGACGTGCAAAATTCAGCAGTGGAGTTCGCCAAAATATTTATTTCATTGTCGAACGCCTTTGACACTGTAGTTTCTAGCACAACGACATTTGCCACTGACGTCATTCGCGTCGCCCCTTAGGAGAATTGAATATGGAAAACAATAATCAATCAAAACAAAGCACTGCCCAATCTGACGCAAGCAAGGCGCTTGCTAAGAATGGAAGCAATGGCAACGGCAAGGCTGAAGTCAACAAGATGAAGAACGATAAAGCAACGCGCCGTGGCGGTGGTAGTGCAAATGGTGCAGGCAATAGAAAGGCAGGCGGTGCAAATGCCAATGGTTCTGCTGGGGGCAAAGGTGGAGCTAGCGCAAGCGGTGGTTCCGCTAGTGGTGGAAGTTCGGGCGGAAGCGCGCAAAAATCGCAAACACAGGATCAGGGTGGCAAATATAATTTAAAGAAGGCTTATCTCAATAAGTTTAAATTCAAATTACAAAAGAACTCTGAAGAGGAAGCAAAAGCGGAAGCGGAAGCAAATCGATGCGACCCTTGCAATGAATTAAAGGCAGGGAACGGGCTTGATTTTGGGTGTATCGATTGGGGTAAATGCGCCTTTATAAAGCCGTGTTGTAAGAAAGCACCTTATCCGTGCGGATGTTTTGCATATATGTGCTTTGGAATAACCTTTGTTGGTGGTCTTATTAGCACGATTTTATTATTTTAAGATTTTGTGCCCAATATTCATACGCCCTTAAATCTTCTTTGAGTAGGGTTAGCACACGTTTTTTGTATGCTTCCGCAGGTGTGAAAGCGCACAGCTATAAGTGCGGTTGAGTGGCACTGTATTATTTTGGTACATAGTTAATACGCTATGTTCCTTTTTTATTGCTACCGCAGGTGCAAAAGCACACCGCTACAAGTGGCTGGCGCAGTTGTTGTGTCGCGCCCCCAAGCCCGCCCCACGCCAGCCGACAATTAATAACGTCCTTATTTTCGTGGCAAGCCACTCACGTTTATCGTCATTGCGAGCGAAGCGTCGCAATCTCCCGGAAGGGCAACCCGCCCCATTATGGGGTACCCACATTCATTGACCGCGCCAGCTATCAACAGCAGTGCGCTTTCGCACCCGCGCCAGCATAATAAGGGATTATTTTATCATCGTGCTAGCGCGTGGCGGGCTTGTGGGCGCGATACCGCACGCGGGGCACGCGGTTCG
>CAZAYL010000076.1:0-2317 GCA_964489405.1 uncultured Lachnospiraceae bacterium
TCGCTACCTTAGGACCGTTATAGTTACGGCCGCCGTTCACTGGGGCTTAAATTCTGCGCTTCGTATTGCTACTTACACCTCCTCTTAACCTTCCAGCACCGGGCAGGCGTCAGCCCCTATACTTCTTCTTCCGAATTAGCAGAGACCTGTGTTTTTGGTAAACAGTCGCCTGGGCCTTTTCACTGCGGCCTGCTTGCGCAGGCACCCCTTCTCCCGAAGTTACGGGGTCATTTTGCCGAGTTCCTTAACAAGGGTTCTCCCGTCCGTCTTAGGATTCTCTCCTCGCCTACCTGTGTCGGTTTGCGGTACGGGCACCCTATAGCTCATTAGCAGGTTTTCTTGTCAGCGTGAATTCATAGACTTCATTACTTATTTTCACTCCCCTTCATCAGTCAGCCTTCCAATAACCGTACTTCACTAATTATCAGCCTTCTGATTTGGCCACTCTTCTCCATCCGAGTGGTTCTACTATCCTTCTGCGTCACTGCTTCATGTCTTTGTCACTATAAGGTGGTACTGGAATTTCTACCAGTTGTCCATCATCTACGGCTTTCGCCCTCGCCTTAGGCCCCGACTTACCCTGGGCGGACGAACCTTCCCCAGGAAACCTTAGGCATTCGACGGTGGAGATTCTCACTCCACTCTCGCTACTCATGCCGGCATTCTCTCTTCTATACTGTCCACCACCGCTCCCGCTATGGCTTCTGCCTGTATAGATCGCTCCTCTACCATTATCATTCCTGACAATCCCAAACTTCGGTGACAGATTTTAGCCCCGTGAATACTCGGCGCCTTGCCGCTCGACCAGTGAGCTATTACGCACTCTTTTAATGTATGGCTGCTTCTAAGCCAACATCCTGGTTGTCTTTGTATCAAAACATCCTTTTCCACTTAATCTGTACTTGGGGACCTTAGTTGTAGGTCTGGGCTCTTTCCCTTTCGACTACGAAACTTAGCTCTCGTAGTCTGACTCCTTGCTATCCATTGCTGGTATTCGTAGTTTGATAAGATTCGGTAGGCTTTGACGCCCCCTAGTCCATTCAGTGCTCTACCCCCAGCAGTTTCATTACAAAGGCTAGCCCTAAAGCTATTTCGAGGAGAACCAGCTATATCCTGATTCGATTGGAATTTCTCCGCTACCCACACGTCATCAAATCACGTTTTAGTGTAAACTTGTTCAGACCTCCACTCAGTTTTACCTAAGCTTCATCTTGCACATGGGTAGGTCAACAGGTTTCGGGTCTACAGTGTGAAACTATTCTCGCCCTTTTCAGACTCGCTTTCGCTTCGGCTCCGTGACTTAATCACTTAACCTTGCTACACACCGTAACTCGCCGGCCCGTTCTACAAAAAGTTCGTGATCACACTATTCAGTAGTGCTCTCACCGTTTGTAAGCATACGGTTTCAGTTCTATTTCACTCCCCTCCTGGGGTTCTTTTCACCTTTCCCTCGCGGTACTTGTTCGCTATCGGTCACTAGATCGTATTTAGCCTTAGGAGATGGTCCTCCCTCTTTCACGCAGAATTCCTCGTGTTCCGCGCTACTCCGGATCACTACCGGTCAACTCAAGTTTCAACTACGGGACTTTTACCCTGTTTCGTTCGGCTTTCCAGCCATATTCGTCTACCTTTGTATCCCTTGATGTAGGTCCTTACCCCGACTCGATTTCTCAACTCGGTTTGGGCTCTTACCCGTTCGCTCGCCACTACTTAGGTAATCGTTCGTTTACTTTCTTTTCCTCCAGTTACTTAGATGGTTCACTTCACTGGGTTCCCTTCATTATACTATGTGTTCATATAATGATAATTGCGTATTGACGCAATTGAGTTTCCTCATTCGGATATGTACGGCTCTCAGCCTGTTGACGGCTCCCCGTACCTTTTCGCAGTCTTCCACGTCCTTCCTCGGCGTCTAGTGCCTAGGCATCCTCCATATGCTCTTCGTAGCTTGATCGTTCTCTTCTTTGCATAAGTTGCCTAATTTTAGACTTTTTGCTAAAGACTCGTATATATTAATTATGACACAACGAAAATTGTTATATTAATACATATTACTCTTTTACTCTCATTTGATATTTGTAATATTTTTATGCAGTTGTCAATGTGCGATTACCTTGAGCTCTCGCTCAAGTTGCATTCTCTCGGCCACTGCCGTCTTGCGAATGCTTTATTATTCTACATTATACCAATTTTATTGTCAACAACTTTTGAATTTATTTTTCCCTTTTCTAACAATTTTTCGCATTTTATCCCGCTTTTCTTTTGCACCCGTGTGTGTCGACCCCGCTAAAACTTAGGTTTTATGCCACTTTCGCGC
>CAZAYL010000077.1:0-2151 GCA_964489405.1 uncultured Lachnospiraceae bacterium
CGACAATATTATATAATTCGTATAATAAAGAATTTATAAGGAGTAGGCATAGATTTACAAATAAATGAGAATACGTGCGAAGAGATATATGTTAATACTAAGAAAAACACGCAAAATGAGACAATCAAACAGGATTAAACAAGGGGCAATAATTGTTTTATGCTTAATGGTTTCTTTTTGTGTGTTTTTCTGTTTTGCGTGTGCCCCTATTATTGAACTGCAGGTTTTCCCATTCAACAAGGTTGGGATGAAAACAGATATTTTTACACAGGTAGGAACAAACACGTTTGCAGAAACAAGTACGGCAATAAAACTAATAGATAATTTCAATAACATAGAATACGACATAACGATAAATATTGGCGAAATTCTTAATAATAGTTATATTAAATACTCACTCAGTTATACAAATACAGAAGATACGGGCGATACAAATTATATTTTACTCAAGGACAACAGATATTACAAGTTCAATGGTTATTGGTCTGCAATGTCTAAAGCAAATACAATAGATGCGCACGACGGCGAGCAATATATAGACAAAAACGGCAAATGCATAAAGGCAATTACAAGCGATATCACCACTTTGTATGCGCATTGGGCAATTACGTGCAAAGTAAATTTTTATTTGCCAAACGGAACAGGCTATGAAAGCAATCCTGTATTTACTAAATATCCTTATGTAGGAAAAACACTAATAGATAGTGACGAGTGGATAACAGAATGCAACAAAAAACCTTACAATTTATCTCAAATCTTATGGTATGAAGATACGAGTAACACGATACTAGCCAATTCAAGCTTTGTTGCCCCAGATGTAAAATTAAAAAGATTATATGGCAAAACAGTAACAGAATTTGTATCGTACACAGTAACTCTAATATTAGACGACGATGCTGAGATTGTGCAAGACTCAGAGTCCCCACAACCTAAAGCGTGGACGTATAATGGGAAAATAATTACGCAAGTATTCAAATATGAAAAAGGGGGGACACCAGAGATTATGGGATTGTTACCAACACCACAAAGATTAGGGTATAAATATCACTATTGGGTAGATGAGAATAAAACTACAATAACGGATAAAACTCAAATTACCAAAGATTATACTTGTACGCCATATTGGGAAGCTGAAGAATATACAATTAAAATTAGTAGTGACGGAGAAGAATTGCAAACGATATCAATGACATACGATTCCAAAACAACAGATACAGTAAAAATTCCTGCAAGTAAAGAACACTACACTTTTGATGGATATTATGACGAGAACGGAGAACAGTATTTTGACAGCACAGGCAATAACGTAAAAGAGTGGAACATAGCCAGCGATACAACGTTAACCGCCCGATATACACCAATTGAGTATTCCATAACCTACGAACTAGATAACGGAATACTAACAGTCGAAAACCCAACGCAGTACAATATAGAGGATGAAACCATAATCCTAAACGAACCAACAAAAGAAGGATACACCTTTGTTGGGTGGAAAACATCCGCAAGTGCAGAACTACAAACGGAAGTAACTATACCAACTGGCTCATACGGGAATAAAAACTATATAGCAGTGTTCCAACAGAACACGTTAGAAGAAAATGTATTGTCTATAACAATAGAATGCACTAACTTTGATGCACATTATATACTCATCTACATATTTGATGAAAATGATAATCTTATCTCTACCCCCAATATGCAAACACCTACACTGACATTTATTCCCCCAACCATTATAAATAAATACCGCATTGTAATTAGAGCAACATACCTAGATAATTTTATCTTTACACTGCCAAGTAATTGCACACAAGAAAATGCAATAACAATATGCCTAATAGCAGAAGAAAATAAAAACTATACAATATCCTTTACAGCCAGCAATATACAAAATGTCATAAATAAAGCATGTGTCTAACTTAGACACAAAAACTCGCCTTGCAAATTTTCTCTTTTTGTTCTATTTTTTCTTATAGGAATAGCATCCTTTTACCTTGCAAAAATAGAAAAGATAGAACATTAGTCAATTGTTTTAAAAACTAATAAAAAGGAACATTATATTTATTTTCATTGTTCCTTTTTTATTCTGCTAGTTTCAAAAATGCTATCTCCTTTGTTTCATTTTTCAGTGTAAAAAAATGAAACAAAAAA
>CAZAYL010000078.1:0-2149 GCA_964489405.1 uncultured Lachnospiraceae bacterium
AACCCCTCTTTCAAGAATGAAAATCTTGCGTCCTAGCCGATAGACGAATGGGCCTCATAACCAAAAAGCCGAACTGTTAAGCCCGGCTGATATTATGGAAACATCAACAAACTCTTTATGCGAGTTTGTTAACGTGCTTCGTCAATTTGGATTTTAAATTGGCTGATTTATTCTTGTGAATAACGTTCTTCTTAGCAAGTTTGTCCAACATAGAACATACTTTAGGCAGCATTGCCTTAGCTTCGTTCTTGTCTTCGGTTGCACGTAGCGCACGCATTGCATTTCTTGCAGTTTTTGCATAGTACCTATTGCGCAGACGTTTTGTGTTTGCCTGTCTGATTCTCTTGATAGATGACTTGTGATTTGCCATTTCTTAGCTATTCCTTTATTGAATTCTTAATTTATTTGTAGCCCATAGGGGAATCGAACCCCTCTTTCAAGAATGAAAATCTTGCGTCCTAGCCGATAGACGAATGGGCCTTATGGTCAAAGTTCTCACTTTTAGTGCTATGAGATATAACTTTTCCCAATTGCGAGCGCAAAGATAGATGTTCTCATTGAACTACCAAAACATTTCGCAATGGAAAATTAAATTTTGGTTTCTGTTTTAACTTCTATTTAGAACAATATGTTTCGTGTATTGCTTTATAGTAATCGTCAAAACTCGCAAGATAGGTTGTTGTTTTGTATATTTGTCTGCTATAAAATAAGGCAGTATAAGGTATGTTGTGTAAAACACGAGGGATTGTTCTGCATGCTATCCCATATAACGATAAATATTCAATAGTACACACGTATACGGAGGCTTTTGGAAGGATTTCCTTCTTGGCAGTACGTGCTAGGGGAAAGAAGTCTGTAGTTTCCAAGGCGCTGTTTATGCCTTTGTCTGTATTGGAGATGGAGGTGGAGCATTTAAACAAACGTGAGTTGCATAAGGTGCGCGAAACGAAACCATGTTATCCGCAGACCGAAATCTATTGTAACCCGGTGAAGAATGTGTTGGTACTCTTCTTGGCAGAAGTGTTGTTTCGGGTCGTGAAGGAAACGGAGCCGGACCAGCGTCTTTTCAATTATTTATATGAGTCAATCCGTTTTTTGGAATATGCCGATAAGGGAGTGGCGAATTTCCATATAGTATTTCTGCTCCGTTTGTTGCATTACTTGGGAATTTATCCGAATGTGGACTCCTATTCAAAAGGTTATTATTTCGATATGCGAAACGGCATTTTTGTGGATTGTATACCTGTGCATCGAAACTGTTTGACATGCGAAGAAAGCGAGTTGTTGGCACGTCTGTTGAAAATGAGTTTTGAAAACATGTCGCTCTACTCATTCTCCCGCAAGGATAGGGTGGAGGTGATAAATCGTATCTTCGAATACTACCGTCTCCATTTGCCGGAGTTCCCCGAAATAAAATCCCTTTCGGTGGTACAGTGTCTTTTCGATTGAGGGGATTGCCACTGGAATATTTGCCCGTCTAAGGAAAAGGTTATACTTTTGCCACCATCTTATAAAGGGTATTGGTCTTGTAGTTCAATGGATAGAATAGAAGTTTCCTAAACTTTAGATTCGGGTTCGATTCCCGGCGAGACTACAACCTTTAATGCTATATGGTTGACAACTAACTATGTAGCATTTTTCTTTTGCGATAATTGCTACTGTTTTTGCTACTGTTTGTCTAAACAACTCGTCTTGTAGCCTCCACAATGGAGCAAAAAAAGCGACTATCCAATAATGGACAATCGCTTCAAATGTTCAATTAAAAATCAGCCTCTATGGCTAAATTCAGGTGTAAAGATACTGTCTTTTCCCGATTAATCATCGGCATTAACCTCCTTTATAAATCTTACAAATGGGTCGTCTTCTTCTGCAACCATTCTCGAAAGTTCTTCATAGTTTAGCCCCAACTCTTTGCAGTTCTTCAACAACACCGTTTGCGCGTCCCTGAGAGTCCTGAATACGGGGTGAGGCTCTAACTTTTCCCCGTAACGCGTGTTTACCGTTATTGTGGTACTTTCCAATGTTGCCAACTCTTTACGGCAAAGTTCCATTGTGTTTAGGCTTACCGCCGTGGAGTCTATTAGTAAAGCCATACCCCCTAAATACTTCCCGTCTTTCTTTAATACCGACTTTATTCGGCTTGCATAAT
>CAZAYL010000079.1:0-2088 GCA_964489405.1 uncultured Lachnospiraceae bacterium
GAAAATGGGTATTATATTCTAGATGGTGGAATAAGATTATTAGCAGCAAAAACACGGAAATTTGACAGTTAATCGAATAGAAAATTCATATAAGCATTGGTAATGCTTAATTTTTTTGTCAATTTTTTGTCTTTTTTCTTGCACAATGTCTCACAATGCGTTAAAATTACACAAAGGAGAAATTTAATTATGAGATTACAAATAATAAAATCAAAAAATGCTCAATCTCTTTATGTTGTTAAATCTGTATATCACAATAAAAAAAGGACAAATAAAGTTGTTGAGAAATTAGGTACTTATGAAAAACTAAAACAAACTTTAAATGAAGATCCAATTGAATGGGCAAAAAAATATGTAGAAAAATTAAATGAACAAGAAAAAAATGGAACTAGAACTATTCTTGTAAAATACAATCCTTCAAAAGTGATTGAAAAAAATCAGCAGATTTCTTTTAATGGTGGTTATCTTTTTTTAGAAAAAATATATTATGATTTAGGTTTAGATAATATCTGTAAAGATATTTCTCAAAAATATAAATTTGCTTATGACTTAAATAACATTTTGTCACGATTAATATATAGTAGAATAATTTATCCTTCATCAAAATTAGCAACATTTGAATTATCTAAAAAATATATTGAACAACCTAATTTTGAATTGCATGATATTTATCGTGCTTTAGAGGTAATAGCAAAAGAAACTGATTTCATTCAATCTGAATTGTATAAAAACAGCTTAAAAGTCTCAAAAAGAAATACTAATATTCTTTACTATGATTGCACTAATTACTTCTTTGAAATTGAACAAGAGAGTGGATTAAGACAATATGGACCTTCCAAAGAACACAGACCTAATCCAATTACTCAAATGGGACTTTTTATGGACGGTGATGGTATTCCTTTAGCTTTCAATATCACATCTGGAAATACTAATGAGCAAATTACTCTAAAACCTTTAGAAGAAAAAATATTAGAAGATTTTAAATTATCTAAATTCATTGTTTGTACAGATGCTGGATTAGCTTCTAATGCTAATAGAAAATTTAATGATAAAGATGAACGTGCTTTTATCACTACTCAATCAATTAAAAAATTGAAAAAGCATTTAATGGATTGGGCTTTATCTCCTGATAAATGGCACCTTTCAGGCAGTACAAAATTGTATAACATTAATGATATTAATAAAAATGAGTCATATATTGAACTTTACAAAGACAAAGTATTTTTTAAAGAACGTTGGATTAAAGAAAATGGCTTAGAGCAAAAGTTAATTGTAACATATTCTTTAAAATACAGGAATTATCAAAGACAAATTCGTAATTCTCAAATTGAAAGAGCTAAAGTTGCAATCACTAATAAAAGTTTTAAACTTGATAAATGTAATCAAAATGATTTTAAAAGATTCATAAAGAAAACCAATATTACCAATGATGGAGAAATAGCTGAAAAGAAAGTTTTAACATTAAACAATGATGCAATTCAGAAAGAAGAAAAATTTGATGGATTTTATGGTGTATGTACCAATCTCGATGATAATGCCGAAGAAATAATAAAAGTAAATCAAAGAAGATGGGAAATTGAAGAAAGCTTTAGAATTATGAAAAGTGAATTTAAAGCCAGACCTGTATACTTAAGTAGAGATGATAGAATTATAGCTCATTTTACTACTTGTTTTCTTTCATTAGTTCTTCTTAGATTTTTAGAAAAAGGATTAGAAGAAAACTATACTACTTCTAAAATCATTGATACATTAAAAAATATGAACTTTTCAGAAAGCATTGGAAATGGCTACATTCCAACATATACAAGAACTGACTTAACAGATGATTTGCATGATAAATTTGGCTTTAGGACTGATTATCAAATTATTACTAATCATTCTTTGAAAAAAATTTTCAAAAAAATAAAAGAATAAAAACATTGTGCACTTTCAAAACGCTCAAAGTATTGATATTGAATACTTTGAGCGTTTAACTGTCAAATTTGAGATTATAACACCTTATTTTTATTTTGTCAAAACTTTTATGGCAATCGGATAGCATAATATGAAAGAAATGTGATAATGTCTTAAGTAAAGAAATGAGAAAAT
>CAZAYL010000080.1:0-2012 GCA_964489405.1 uncultured Lachnospiraceae bacterium
ATTTAATTTAGTTTTTGTACCATTGGGCGTGCAATATCGATTTTTTGCACTATATTTACTTAACTTGTTCTTTGCGTGTGATTGAGATATTTTTGCGCGCGTGATATCCTGTTCACACCCGCCCTTTTGCGTGCAAATTTGAGCATTTTTAAGGCGTTCTGGAGCGTCTACAGCGCTATCTGGATATGCCCCCCCCCCCCCATTTGGTTAAGTTCTTAATCATATTTTTGTTCTCCTTTATGATTATATTCTTTGTATTTTACGATTTCATTATACTTGTTTTTCGTTTTTTAGTCAAGCAATTTATTATAAAAAGTTGCAAAAAGCATATATTTGTGGTATAATACCACCATTACGAGGTGTAGCGCAGTTGGTAGCGCGCGTGGTTCGGGACCACGAGGCCGTGAGTTCAAATCTCGCCACCTCGACCAAAAAAGTATAAGTGGAAAAATTTTGCGCATAATAGTGCAAAGGTTTTGCAAATGAAAAAAATATCAACAACAATATTTTGCGCTATTATTGTATTAATGATAATATTTACGCAAAATTGTAATGTGCAAAAAATTAGTTGTCCACATTTTACAACAGTTTGTGGAAAAACTTATAATGTTAATTCGCGCCCAAAAAGTGTGCCGACTACAACAGTTTCAGATAAAAAATATGAAATCATACTAAACTACAACGGGCAAACTTTTCCACTAAAAATTTTCAATCTAAAGCAGTCGCAAAACTACCAAATCGTAGCGCAAAGCATTAAATGGGGGCGCGGGGGCGATCACGCGGAAGCAGTTTTTGCACTTGACAGCCTTATTTCAATGGGAGTTGCGCCAAGTATCGCTTTTGAGTTTTTATTCCCAACAATCAACAAGCAAGTTGATGATATTTTAAACAAAGTGAATATTTTTCCAATAGATTCAAAAATTCAATTTACCCCAAACTTTTCACAAAAATTTTGGATAAGTCGCGAAAAAACGGGTTATTTGATTGACAAAGAAAGCCTTTTTCGCCAAATTTTTGATAAATTTAAGTCCAGTCCACAGGTCGCAATAACAATACAAGCGAAAGAGATACAACCACAACTTACACGCGACAAAAATTTAGAATGTACTAAACTTTTGTCGCGTTTTTCGACAAGCATTGCAAATTCAACTTCAGAACGTCAAAGCAATGTGCGACTTGCGCTTAGGCAGTTCAATGGAATGGTCGTCGCGCCACACGCGGAAGTGTCATTCAACTCAACAACAGGAAGACGGACTGAAAGCAAAGGCTACAAAACTGCGCACATCATTTCAAATGGCTTATTTGTTGATGGCGTCGGTGGGGGTGTTTGTCAAGCAAGCACCACTCTTTATAATGCGCTACTACTTGCAGATAATGTTCAAATTTTGGAAGCAAACCGCCACTCAATGCCAGTCAGCTATATAACACTTGGTTTTGACGCTATGGTTGCATTTGGGTCGAGCGACTTAAGGTTCAAAAACACCGCGGACACGCCACTATTTATTCGCACATACTATGAAAGCGGGCGTGTTTTTGTCGAAATTTATGGCAAGCCTGAACGCGAGAACACGCGCAAGGTTAGACGAAGCGAAACACTTGCCGTTATCAAAAACAAGGGCGACATCATCAAGCGCGATGACGGAGAATTTACTTCACTACTTGATGAAAATGGATTTTATCGTCAAAAACGCGCACAAGATGGCATTGAAGTGCAAACATACCTTGATATTTACAACAACAACACTTTGATTGAATCACGCCCAATACGACATACAACATATCCCCCACAACAAGGTATAATTATTCACGGAACGCCAACGCAACCCCCCACACCATCAACAAATTATCTAACTAGCCAATAACTTATAATATACTTTTTTTATATTGCTGACGCGTGGCGGGCTTGTGGACGCGAAAATAAAGCTTTTATTGATTGTGGGCTGGCGCTAGGCAGGCTTGGGGCGCGATACCGCACGCGTGGCACGCGGTTCGCGAGATTCCTACGCTTCATC
>CAZAYL010000081.1:0-1977 GCA_964489405.1 uncultured Lachnospiraceae bacterium
GTTAAATCTTTTTCATTAATTTCTTCACCAAACACTATCATAATAAAAATCCTTTGGGAACTATATACCTGTTGATACCAAACTCTGATTCTTCATAAATAATTTATGAGACTATTAGATTATAATTCATTTATCAATCAAGACAGACAGAAACCACAATCTGTCAATGAACACCTTTGGAGTGGAATAATCCATAGAAGCGAAACGGGAAGGGTGAGAAAGGAAGATATGATTCCCTGTGATACCAAGGAAGATATACGAGAAAAGATACAAAAAATCATTGATGAAACTCACCCGAATGAAGGTGAGACCATTAACCTTAACCACCTTGATGTGTCAAGGGTGGAAGATATGAGTGGATTGTTTTTTGATGATGTCTTAAGTAAATACAATTACAATGTATCCAATTGGGATGTATCCAAAGTGACGGATATGAGTTTTATGTTTTATGGATGTGGGGACTTTAACAGTGATTTATCTAGATGGGATGTGTCCAATGTGACGGATATGAGTCATATGTTTGAAGGTTGTAAGAACTTCAACAGTGATTTATCTGGGTGGAAGGTGTCCAATGTGGAGAATATGAATTTTATGTTTTCTAGATGTGGGGACTTTAACGGTGATTTATCTAGGTGGGATGTGTCCAAAGTGAAGGATATGCATTGTATGTTTTTGGGATGTGAGAACTTCAACAGTGATTTGTCCAATTGGGTTGTATCCAATGTGGATAATATGTATGCTATGTTTGATGGTTGTATGAACTTCAACAGTGATTTATCTAGGTGGAATGTATCCAATGTGACGAATATGAATTATATGTTTGATGGATGTTCTTCACTTAAAAAGAAACCTGATTGGTTTCACGGTAGATAACCTTCAATCCCTTAATGGTCTTATATGAACAGACACCGATTGATTTGTTGAACATATCTTGAAAACGAGTGGTTTCACTCGTTTTTCTTGTGTTCCACCGATAAACCGATTCATCAATGTATGGTTGGAGATAACCCTTTGATACAAAGTGATATGTGCCGAACACCATTCTTTTGAAGTGCGCCCAGAATCCTTCAATGGTGTTGGTTGTCACTCCATTGGTGGAGTATTCATCCTTTGAGTGATTGATGTGTTTATGAATATACTCGTCATCAAGTCCGTTATAAACACTTGATTCATCGGTGAATAACACCACATTGTCGGCACAGAACTGTTTGATGTATGCCTTCAGTGTCTCTGATTTGGTGTCTGGAACAGCGAATGACTTGACATCACCAGACCTTTCTGCCATCCCAAAAATCGCGTTCTTGGTCTTTGCACCACCCTGTGTTCCCTGTGTCTTTTTGTTCTGGTGTTTGTTCTTCTCTCTTCCACCAAGATACATCTCATCACACTCCACTTCACCTTCAAGTGCAACGGAGTCATCCTGAGAGTAAAGGGTGCGGAGTTTGTGAAGAATAAACCAAGCTGTTTTTTGGGTGACCTTGATGTCACGAGCCAACTGGCACGAAGAAATACCCTTCTTGTGAGAAGAAATCAGATACATCGTCATAAACCACTTGATCAGACTGATTTTTGTGTTCTCGAAGATAGTCCCTACAAGAACAGAGAATGATGAATGACAACCGGGACATTTATATCTTCCGTCTTTGCACGAATAACAGTGGTGTCTGCCACAATACGGACACACAACATCACCGTCAGACCATCTTGACTGAACAAGTGCATCCTTGCATCTCTTGGTTGAAGAGAAATAGGTGGCAAGAGAAACCAATGAATCGAATCGGGTAAAGTCTATCATAACAAAATAACCTTGTGTCTATTAGTATATACCACCCAGACACAAGATTATTTCATAAAAAGTCATATATTTTTCAAAAAAATCAACGATTTAAACCGAGATTAGTCCCAACAAGTATATAGTTCCCAATCCTTTTACATATTTATGTAAAAGGATAATTAGGTCGAAAATAAACTACTTTT
>CAZAYL010000082.1:0-1969 GCA_964489405.1 uncultured Lachnospiraceae bacterium
CAGATTTTCAAAAATTCTCTTACAGGACTTCCTATTGGCGGCGGTAAAGGTGGTTCAGACTTTGATCCAAAAGGAAAATCTGACAGAGAGATTATGAGTTTCTGTCAGTCATTTATGACAGAGCTGTACCGTTATATTGGACCAGATACAGACTGTCCGGCAGGTGACATTGGTGTTGGTGCAAGAGAAATCGGCTATTTATATGGACAGTATAAGAGAATTAAAGGTTCTTATGAAGCAGGAGCTTTATCAGGCAAAGGAATTCCTTACGGTGGATCTCTTGGAAGAACAGAAGCTACAGGTTATGGAGCAGTTTATTTTACAGAAGAATACTTTAAGAAGATTGGAATGCAGGTAAAAGGAACAACCTTTGCAATTTCAGGATTTGGAAATGTATCATGGGGCGTATGTAAAAAAATTGATGAACTCGGTGGAAAAGTTGTTACATTATCCGGTCCTGATGGATATATCTATGATCCAGATGGAATTACAGGTGAAAAGATTGATTATATGCTTGAAATGCGTGCTTCCTGCCGTGACTGCGTAAAAGATTACGCAGATAAATTCCATGTAGAATATCATGCAGGCGAAAAACCTTGGGGAAGAGTAAATGCAGATATTTATATGCCATGTGCAACACAGAATGATATCCATAAAGAAGATGCGGAAAGAATTATTAAAGAAGGACACTGTAAACATCTTATTGAAGTTGCCAATATGCCAACAACACAGGATGCGATAGATCTTTTTATGGATAATGGAATCGCAGTTCTTCCATCTAAAGCAGTTAATGCAGGCGGCGTGGCTGTATCCGCTTTAGAGATGGCTCAGAATGCATCTCATTTATCCTGGACACAGGAAGAGGTTGATGAAAAGCTTCAGGGAATTATGAAGAATATCTTCCACAATATTGATGAAGCAGCAGAAAAATACGGATGCTCAGGAAATTATATTGCAGGAGCAAACCTTGCAGGTTTCCTTAAAGTTGCAGAAGCAATGTTAGCACAGGGCGTTTGTTAATATCTCCTAATATAATCCTGTTAATATAAATGTATAGAAATGCCCCGAACCGTATTGGTCGGGGCATTTTGCAAAAAAGGGAAAATAAATGAATCTGGAAAAAGAAAGCAGATGGATAAAAGAAAGTGTGGATATTTCAGAAACGGGCATATCTTGTCTTGATATGATGAAAAAAATGATTCCTGTAATGAAAGAAATTTCAGAAGAAGAAATGGATGAAATGAAATGGCTCACAATGATATATCAGTATTGTGTTTCAACATATTTCCCGGGAAATTTTTTGCGAATTTCTAATAAAAAGATAAGAAGGGCGTGTCGGTTTTATCTGCAGAGTTTAAAGAATGCAATCGAAGAAGAACAGAAAATATGCAGATTTAACCGGTGCAGAGATTTTGAATTTTTAACAGCGCAAGAAGAACGAGATAAAAGTGATATTCAGGAAGAATACCAGCATTTTAAAAAGATAGTAGAGGAACTGTATATTTGTGAATTCATGCGTGTTGCAAGAGAATGTACACCATTTGATACGCTTGGACATATTGCTGGTGTTCATTTTGTGGCAATGCATATAGCAAGACAGATTGCTTATAATACATTGATAAAAATAGACATTGGATTAGTGTCAGCAGCGGCCTTTATACATGATATTGGAAAGTTTGGATGCAGAGACAATGAGGCAGGAAGGGTACCGTATCTCCATTATTATTATACACAGCAATTTGCACAAAGATTTGATATGGGGATTATTGGACATGTTGCGGCGAATCATTCAACCTGGGATTTAGAATTGGAGAACCTTTCGATTGAGAACCTGCTTCTTATTTATGCAGATTTTCGTGTAAAAAGTATCCGAAATAAAAAAGGAGAAGAAGAAATCTGCTTTTGGACACTTGATGAATCCTATCGGATCATTTTAGATAAATTAGATAATGTAGATGATAAGAAAAGA
>CAZAYL010000083.1:0-1887 GCA_964489405.1 uncultured Lachnospiraceae bacterium
ATTGTTCTTGTCATAATCGTTCTATAATTCTTATATAGTTATTTATGAGAAACACAGATATATTGAATATGAAGACTAATCGTACCATTTGGGTAGTTTTTGTAATGAAGAACATTTATTAAACATACCCCTCATATCCGTCACATTAGACACCTTCCACCCAGATAAATCACAGTCGAAGTTCTTACAATTACGAAACATACTATACATAGACTTCACATTAGACACATCCCAGTTAGATAAATCACCGTTAAAGTCCCCACAGCCATAAAACATCCAACCCATATTCGTCACATTAGACACCTTCCACCCAGATAAATTACTATTAAATTTCTCACAATCTTTAAACATACCATGCATATCCTTCACATTGGATACATCCCACCTAGATAAATCACAGTTGAATTTCTTACAACCATTAAACATATACTCCATACTCATCACATTGGACACATCCCATTTAGATAAATCACAGTTGAAGTTCTCACAACCGACAAACATACAACTCATTTCCGTCACATTAGAGACATCCCAATTAGATACATTGAAATTATATTCTGTGAAATCAACATAATTCTCATAGTCACAAAACAACTTACTCATATCTTCCACCTTCGACACATCAAGGTTATTAAGGTCAATGGTATCACCTTTGTCAGGATAAGTTGTAACAATGATTTCTCGTATCTTTTTTCGTATATCTTCTTTGGTATCACAGGGAATCATATTTTCCTTTCTCACCCTTCCCGTTTCGCTTCTATGGATTATCCCACTCCAAAGGTGTTCATTGACAGATTGTGTTTTCTGTCTGTCTTGATTGATAAATGAATTATAGTCTAATAGTCTCATAAATTATTTATGAAGAATCAGAGTTTGGAAAATGGCACTCAACAAATAGTATGTAACAAGAAAAACACCCCTGATATATGAAGGGTTTTTTAATCTTATGGTTTGGGGTAATCAGGAATATCGTTCCCTTATTTATGTTGTATATTGATAACTGATATTATATTTTAAAAATAATTTGTTATATTTAACTTATATTTTGTTAAATTTTTCAATTTATGATTTATCAAATATTATATACATATACACAATATTATTAATTCAATTATGTATAGTGATGAAGATCCTGGTGGTGTGACTTTCTTTGAGTTCATATCAAATGACTACCATAAAATCAAAACAAAAACATTCAAAGGTATATGTTTCAATGAAGATGTCTTTCACGACACGATTGTAAGACTTCACGAACATTTCGACAACTCTCATTATTCTCCGGAATTCTTTGAAAAATACACATATTCCGCACTTCGGATGAATATGATACGAGAAAAGTTGTTCTTTAGAAACTCAATGACTAAATATGTAGATACTTTTGAAGAACTTGATTTCCGTCAGTCAAACGATTGCATTGAAAAAGACATTGATTTTTGTTTGATAATGGAATCAATATCCAAGCGTTTTGGAGAAAATTATTCGATATTCTATATGGATTGGTTGGTGGGTTATGACATAAAAGAATCTATGGAGAAACATAATATAAAATCGGGATATTACTATATAAATAAGATTAACGAATTTGTCAAGAAAGAATTATTTGAAATATAATGAATATGGAAACATATCCTAAACTCTGATATTCTCATAAATATCTTATGAGAATATCAGACTATAATTCCCTAATTTTATGATTATCGGGCGGGAAAACCCACGGTTTCAACCGTGGGAATGTGTCAAATTGATGATATATTTCAAGAAGTTGATAAAAGTGATTTTGATTAATAAAAAGGTTGAGAATATTCTCAACCTTTCTGTTTTAGTCCAACTGGTTCTTGATCAGATTTGATATATATGAATTTGATATTACCGGAATCATATAATTTA
>CAZAYL010000084.1:0-1871 GCA_964489405.1 uncultured Lachnospiraceae bacterium
ATGCTTGCTTATAGCCGTGGCTATATTGATGGAATGAATATGAACTCTCCTTGGAACCGCGAAGGCGATGAAGCACTTGCTTGCCTTGGTCTTCGCAAGGCTTAATCTCTAATTTCCTGCTCTCTTGGTAACCCAATAAGGGTTACTGAGAGAGCTTTACACTAAACCCATTAAAATAAAAACTATGCTTTACGTTCAAATATACGATGCAAGAACTGCCGAAAAACATTACGTACGTCCAAATGAGCCCGCTTTCTTTGAAGCAATGGAAGGCTGTTTGCTAACTATACGTGAAGTTTTCTGGCAACATAACATCCCGTTTGCTAAAACCGAAATAGCAGACAACGATAAGACACTTGAAGTAATTTTCCCTACGTCTTATCTAGTGCAAATGAACTTCTTGAAAGGCGAACGCGCTTTTGGAACAGCCAACCAATTCGCTTTTAAGTGCGGAAATAGCGTAACGGCTGCACAAAAACTAATCAACAGAACACTTCAGATTAATAACGTTCGCTCTGACTGTGACAGTTTCAACGATGTTCATTATATCAAAACAATCTTTGATTTAGATTTTGTCTAACACATAAATAATTCTCAACTATCATCGCGCAAGCAGATAGTTGAGAATTATTTTTTAATATTAAATCATTTCGTTAAACATTATCACACAACAAATAACTTAGCCAAGTGTAGACTTATATAACCTAGCCAGTGTATACCCAGCCACATTTATGTAGGCGTATGCCTATATGTATAATTTTTAATAATTAAAACTCATGTTAGAAACTGAGATTAAGCGCTCTCTCGCTGCCGGAGATAAGCAAGCTAGAAAATTTACAGGCAGTGTACGTTCAGTAGACAGTACCGCTCTTATGTTGGGTGATACTTGGACGTTTCCTGAAACCTACACTATTATGGACCACACGTTCTCAAGTGGTAGGACTATTCAGTATGTCTTCATTGAAGTAGACGGTAGAACTATTCCATTCTATCCGACAACCTTTACGAAAAGTCGTAGAGTGTATAATGAAGATAAAACGGCTACAGATGAACGTAAAACAACTGCTGGTACAGCAGCTGAAAAGTATCGTGAGTTTCCTGACATTCAGTCAGCAATGGATGCCCTCAAGGGTAAGAAGTGTACTGTGTCAAATGTAGAAATAATTCGTACACTTGACTATAATACACGAGAAGTTGTTGATACCCGCATTCTCACGATTGATTTTGTGGAAGACAAGAAGTAATAAGTAATAAGTAGGGGTTAATAGCCCCTACTTACTTATTTCTTATGTATGATTTCACAATTATTTGCATTAAAGGCAAAAAAGTTGGTGATTCAGTAATACGAACAGAAGATAACAATTCTGTTTGTATATATCCAGATACTTTTTATGAACGTGATATGGTAGGTTTCTGGATGCTGAAGAAAATGGGTGATTGGTGGACAATTCTTAAGTTTTTGAAAGCTTGAATTGTATAAAAATGAGGAGAACCCTCTCCTCACCACCAAACCTATTGTTCTACTATTGCTTTTAATAATCATTAATTATTGTGTAATTACCATTACACACTCCTCTTAGGAAGAGGTGCCTACCTCGCATTTATAAAGTACTACAAGTCTGGAAAGGCGGGTTCAGACAGCAATTTTGTGGATAGGCTACTTTATAAATATTTAAAACTCAGCTAGGGAGAGTATAACATCGCATCTGATGAGACCTAGACGAAACTAAGTGTTGTATAACACTTAGTCATGTAAAACCCATTTAAAATCGTTATGGAATATACAAAAGAAGAGTTGCAGCAACATCTTGGTGATCTTGCAATACGTTTGGCTAAAGCACAAGAGCTTTGTAACAAACAACAAGAGATTA
>CAZAYL010000085.1:0-1822 GCA_964489405.1 uncultured Lachnospiraceae bacterium
CTATTTTTCTTTCATTTTGCTTTTAAAGACTATTATCGCAATTACAAATGCAATTATTGTATATCCTAAAACGATAATAAGAGGTAAAAGAAAATTATTAAAAATATCATTAACACCAGTAATCATATTTTGGATAAGCATTGTTGCATTTTTAAATGGTAGTATCTTCATAAAAGTAACCATTGAGGAATCAAGACCTTCTATTGGAAACCACATGCCTGACAAAACCGATTGCCCAACAATTATAATCGATGAAATACCACCGATAGACTTCTCGTTACAAATTGAGCCAAACAATATTCCTGCTGCAATAAAGAATAGTGATGTAACCAAACTTAAAAGAATTGCAGGAATCATACCTAAAGTAAAAATTGATGCATCGATAATACCACCAACTATAAAAAACAAAACAGATTGTACAATAGTAATTGGAAGTATAGCAATTGTATATGAAAAGATAAATTCATATGACTTTGTCCTTGTTACATATAATCTCGTTAAGAAAGATGTATTCCTATCAGTTGAAATAAGAATTCCTGTAAACAATGTCAAAAAGCTTTGTGAGAACACCACAATCCCCGGAGCAAGATATTTCATTTCAAACTGAACAG
The DNA here is from genome assembly GCA_964489405.1 of uncultured Lachnospiraceae bacterium. Classification (GTDB taxonomy): domain Bacteria; phylum Bacillota; class Clostridia; order Christensenellales; family UBA1242; genus CAKVOD01. The sequence continues at coordinate 612 of CAZAYL010000085.1, forward strand.
TTAGTTTATGAAAAATGAAATAAAATAAGATTTCCATAACTAGTGGCAAAAGAATCGTAAAAACGAGTGATAATGGATCTCTTATAATTTCAAGTATGTTTCTTTTAGATAAAACGAATATTCTCTTTAAAGAATTACGCATTTTGATTACCTCCTGAAACAATTTCTATAAAAGCATCTTCCACTGAGTTCTTTCCTGTTTTATGAAACATTTCTTCTTTTGTTCCGATAAATAAAAGCCCTCCGTCTTTCATAACGCCTATTCTATCAGATAAAGCCTCGGTTTCTTCCATGTAGTGAGTTGTCAGAATAATCGTCATATCTTTCTTTAACTCACGGATTGTATTCCATAATTCTCTTCTTGCAAGAACATCAAGTCCTAAAGTAGGTTCATCTAAAAATAATATCTTAGGATTTGAAACAAGAGCTAGTGCAATTGATAATTTTCTTTGCCACCCACCAGATAACTTTGATGCCTGTTTGTTTTTTACTTTTTCTAGACCAAATGACTCATAAATATATTTTTTAGTTTCTTTTAATTCTTTTTGAAACTGACCAGATAATTCAGCATAGAATTCGATGTTTTCTTCAACAGTAAGTTTTCTTGCTACGGCAGTTTCCTGCATAGATATATCAATTAGCTCTTTTATTTTATCTGCATTGCTGTTGATTGAATAACCATAAATAGTTGCATCACCACTCGTTGGTTTTGAAAGAGTAGATAGCATTTTGATCGTCGTTGTCTTTCCAGCACCGTTGACACCTAAAAGTGAAAACAACTCTCCTTGATATATCTCTAAATTTAAGTTATTGACAGCAACAACATCCTTATACTTTTTAGTTAAGTTATTTGTCTTGATTATCGTTTCCATGTGTTGCCTCCATTATTTTATAAAACACATCATCTTTAACAAGAGCAATTCCTTTTGTTTTATCTCCCATAACCATTAATGTATCTCCTTCTTTAATGTTAAACATCTCTCTTGCCTCAACTGGTACAGTAATTTGCCCTTTAGGTCCGACTTTTACACTAACTATAAATCTATCTTCTTTTATATCTTTCATTGATTATATTCACACTCCTTTAATTCTTATTTATCTTACTTTTCTTACTATATCACATTTTTTTAATTTTGTCTACCGTTTCAGTATGGTGTTAACAAAATAGTTACAAACAAAAATCCCAACCAATATCTTTATCAGTCAGGATT
>CAZAYL010000086.1:0-1704 GCA_964489405.1 uncultured Lachnospiraceae bacterium
ATGTCAATGATTTTTGAAAATGTCCCAAAATTTTTAAAACATAAGCCCTAAAAATTAGATTTTTTAGGGTTAGTTTTTTGGGTCAGGGTACTAGAGTGATTTTTAAAATTTGTTTTTCAAACACCATCATTTTTTCTACCCTTCATGTACCCTACGAAAAAATGACTAATTTAAAAAATCACTTTAAGAAGCTTCTTCTAATTCTTTTTGTACTTTTAGATTTTGTTTTTCTACAAACTTTTCAAAAGACTGTCTTTTAAAAGGATGTATCATTCTTGGAATGTAAATTTTCTTTGGCTTTTCTGGTAATATTTCATCAAAATTTACTGATTTAGATTGAACTTCTGGTATTTCTTCAAGTGCGAATATACTATCTTCTACAGTAGCAAATAATTTTTTATCAAATGATTCAATAACCATACATTTAGTTCCCTTTCCAAAATATATTGGTGTACCATTGCAATTTACAAGTCTGTAATATTTCTTCTTAAAGCAAATTGAGTGCCCAGAATCAACAATTCTTCTTGATAAGACAGCTAAAGTTAGATTGATTTTTGGCTCAGAAGGTTGCTTTTCAAAGACAGATTTGATATTATCGATACATAGAGCGAACTTTGAATTGTATTTGTCTATGAAAGATGGAAGAAAGTTATTGGCTTCTTCAATTGATGTAACATTAGCTAATCTAAGTTCAGGTATTAGTCTTAGCTGAAATGATTCAAAAAGTCTTTCAATACGAGGCTTGAATTCAGGTACGCTACTTGTTTCAATGCTAGTGCCTAACTGGTTGCAGGCATAAGCAAATTGTGTAAAGGTATTATCTTCGTCAAGGGTAGTACCTTTTTTATTGTATTCAAACACTGTCCTTTTATCAGTTTTAAACAAATATGGGATACCATATTTTGTAAGTACTTGATAGTAAACATGATAGTAGCCATTTAGAGTTTCTTGATTATCAAAATATGCAGCAACAACATGACCAGTTGCATCATCAATAGCAGCATGTAATGCAGTTTTAATATTACCAAACCAAAGATGAATACAAGCATCCATTTGAATTTCTTCTCCAAAGTAAATACATCTAGGTTGTCTAGGATGAGAATCTTCGAGAGCAACAATACTAGCTTGCATTTTAGCAATTTCCTTTTTAGATTTAGCTTTTTCTTTTTCAGCATTTAATTTTTTTCTTAAATTTTTTCTAGTAATTTTGCGAGCTCTAGGAGATAAAATATATTTTTCTCTTAAGATTTGTCCAATTTCAGGAACAGAAAGGAAAATATTTTCTCTTTCAGCTAAATATTCAGTAAATTGAGTGTAAGTACAGTCAAAATATTTAGAGTTATACAGAAGCTCAATTTCATCTTTAAGCTCACAGGACAGAGCGTGTTTAGGTTTTCTACCACGATTACCATGTACAAAGAATTCTTTACCAAATTCTTTGTATCCAGCAATTAATCTATTAATTTGTCTAATACTTTTTAAACCTAATTTAATTCTAGCACGTTCTTTATTGCCATTAGTTTCAACTAATTTTTTGATAACATCATATTTTTGTTTTTCTTTCAATGTCAACACAACCTTTCTCATAAGTCCTCCTTTAAATTAAAATGATAATTATTATATCATTTTTGGAGAACAAATATTTTTAAGTTGGGACATTTTCTCATTTCTTTACTTAAGACATTATCACATTTCTTTCATATT
>CAZAYL010000087.1:0-1690 GCA_964489405.1 uncultured Lachnospiraceae bacterium
AATAATTCCTTATTATCAAAATAGTACAAGTACTCTCTTTGGGTCATTCAGAGCGGAAATCAAACCCGCATTGTGGGGTTTGATGAAGCGTAGGAATCTCGCGAACCGCGTGCCCCGCGTGCGGTATCGCGTCCCACAGCCCCGCCACGCGCTAGCATAAAATAAAAAAAACCTTATTATCGCGCCCTACACCCTGCTCCGCGCTAGCTAGCAACAGGCACAATTTCGCATGTGCACAAGATATACAAAAAAAGACGGCAAGCGCCGTCCTTAATATTAAACTATACAATTTAATTATCTTTTTTCAATTTTTGCGTCGTCAGTGCGCACATACTCGTCTTGAAGCTCTTTTTCTCCAGTTTTTTGAGCATATTTTGGCGCATTTTTTTCACGTATCTCTCCACCATACTCATTTTCTAGTACGGAAACAATTTTTGGGAAACCTTCCACATACACAAGTTCAGCTTTATTGCCAACAAATCTTTCAAATGTTAAAATTTTTGGCAATTTTTCTTTGTTTTGTCTAATTTTAGATTCAGCAAGGTTTACATATCCGTGTTTCAATGCTCTCATACAACTGCCGTCACTTGTAACATATTCTTTATAACAAGATTCTAGAATATCTCGTACTTCGGCGCTCATCTTTTTAATTTTATTGATTTTAGTGTCCTTGCGCCACTTTTTCGCTTCATTAATCCTTCTATCGTTCTCTTTCTCGCTAGTATAATGTTTGTCGAACATACGTGCAGTCATTTCCTCAAGCACTTTCACGCAAGATTTAGGAACATAGCATTGTGGAATATCTTCATAGTCTTTAGGTTCTATTGTCCAATAAGAAATGGCTTCGACCATCATATTTTTTGACATCTCATATTCTATACATTTTTTTTCCATTTTGTACTCGTCTGCATTATGTTCTGGATTAGCGGACAAAAATTTAAAATCATCACGATAGTTTGCATATATTTTATAAGTGTTGTACATATCAATTGGTAATAATGTTTCCTTGCCAGTTTTTTCCCAAAATTCTTCAAGGTCTTTGCTCTTGAATTGCTCGCGTTTTTTATCTATAACTTCTACCACATTAAATGGTACGCCGTCACTCCCCTTATAGTCATAAACACCAACTGGTCTATCATTGTAGTGCCATTTAAAATCATTGACGACGTAAACGGTTTTGCCGTCTTTCTCCATACTAACAACGAAGCTGTAGGGAATTTCTCTATCCTTTTCCGCCTTTTTGCCGTTGGTGCAAAAATAGTAGTCTTCGCCGTCTTTGTATGCCATACGCAAAAAAGGTTGCCCCTTTGCATTATAGTCTGTCATCCAATACAAGTCTTGGATATTGAACATTTTCTCTGCCATAATAACTCCTTTTATCACATTTTGCTATTGCTAACAAGATCTTTTGTAATTTATAGTGTAGCATATTTATATATTTTTGTCAATGATTAAATGATTATTACATTCCTAATGGTATTCCTTATTATAAAAGTGGTACAAGTACTCTCTTTGGGTCATTCAGCGTTATTGAAGTAGTACTAGCCCCACTATGATAAAATAATTCCTTATTATCAAAGCAAGTACAAGTACTCTCCTTGGGTCATTCAGAGCGAAAATCAAACCCGCATTGTGGGGTTTGATGAAGCGTAGGAATCTCGCGAACCGCGTGCCTCGCGTGCGGTATCGC
>CAZAYL010000088.1:0-1668 GCA_964489405.1 uncultured Lachnospiraceae bacterium
AAGAAAAATGAAAATCAAAGATTTTCATACTTAGAGTTCCATTCGGAACTCTTTTTTGATATAATCAAAATGTGATGCCAACATGAAAATAAAAGAAAATGAATTTTTAAATTATTTTAATAATAGAACCTTTGATAGTAATATGTTTAAGCAAGATGGTTCTTTAAATAAAAATTATAACTCTTTCAAGAAAACTGGTACTATTGCTCAAATTTTTGAAGACCATTGGGACACATTAGAACCTTCTTTAGCCTTGAATATTAATAAATATAGACCTTATGCAGATAAAGAAATTCGTAAAATTATTGATTGTCACAACAAAAATTTAGGATGTAGTGTTTACGAATGCCCTAGTTGTAAAGATATTGTATTCGTTGGACATACTTGCAAATCTAGGCTTTGCTCTTCTTGTGGTTACAAATACAAAAATGAACGTGTTGAAAGCATAATGCAAACCGCTTACAACTGTACTCACAGACAAATTGTATTTACTATCCCAAAAGAGCTTCGACTTTACTTTTTTGAAAATTTTTATTTAATTAACCTACTTTTTAAGGCTGCTTGCGATACTATTTATTCCATTTTTAACGACTCTTTTAAAAGAAACAAGTCTGGAAAACTAGTAAAATATACTTCTAAAATTAAATACACTCCTGGCTTCTTTGCATTCTTGCATACTTTTGGTAGGGACTTAAAATGGAATGTTCACATTCATATCCTTATTGCTGAGATTAAACTCGGAAGTGATGGCTCTTGTAAGACAATAAAACACTTTGATTTTTCTGCTCTTAGACGTAGATTTCAAAGTATACTTTTAAATTTATTAGATAAAAAATTAAATTCTCATAAATTCAAAAAACTCAAAAATCTCCTTTTTAAAAATTACAAAAACGGTTTTTATGTTTATGCTGAATCTAAAAAATTTAACAACTTAAAATCTGGCATCGAATATGTTACTAGGTACTGTGGTAGAGTTCCTATTAGCGAAAACAGAATCATTAACTATGATGGCGAAAACGTTACTTTCTCTTATATTGCACATGAAGATAATTCTTACTACGAAGTTACTGTTTCTGCTGACGAATTTATTGCACTACTTGCTCGACACATTGTACCTCCACAATTTAAAATTATTAGATATTATGGTTTCTACAGAAGAAAACATTTTATTCACAACAAAATGATTCTTTTAATTAAGAAAGAGGTTAGAAACTTTAGAAAATCTCTTCTTAAGCACCAAGCTAGTATTTTACTTAGTTTCAAACGTGATCCTTATTTTTGTCCTAAATGTGATACTAAAATGTCTTTTGTCCTCTGTATTAACTGATAAGAAAGGATTTTTATTATGTCTGAATTTGAACCATTTGATTTTAGTTCTTACCCTTTTAAACTTAGTGGTAAAACAGTTAATTACATCTGTCCAAAATGTAAACACAAATTTCAAGCACCTATTGAAGCTGTTTTAGAATTTGAGCAAGAAGATGAATGGAATGGTCTTCCTATTTCTACTCCTCCTTATACTGTTTGTTCTAAATGTAGCTTTGATAAATGCGTGCCAGTTGATTACGAATCTCGTAGAGGTTTTCATCACATTTACAAAGAGGATTAAAAATTACTAATTTAATACCTTTTCCAGCCTAAAAAATTTTTTATGTTTTAGGCTTTTTG
>CAZAYL010000089.1:0-1666 GCA_964489405.1 uncultured Lachnospiraceae bacterium
CTTAGTGTAAAATTTTAGTAGGCAAAAAATAAAACTGCCTACTAATTTTTTTAACAATTTTGAAAAAATATATAGAAAGAACATAGATTATCCAATACAATTGTAATTGCTACTAACAAAAGAAAGGGTGAAATCTATGTTCAATAAAATAATAGCAAATGACGAAATGAAATTCAATGAGTTGGAGAAAAAAATATTTAAATTTGTGTGCTTCATTGGTTGCACATTAATAAGAATTTTTTTAGAAAAATATGACCAAAAGCTTATGAATACTCGAGATAAGGAAAAATATAGGCACAAAGGATATAAAATAAATACTGTAAAAACTGTAATGGGAGAAGTTACATATAAGAGAGCAATTTATCTAGAAACAATAAATGGTAAAACGAGATATATGTTTTTGCTTGATGAAACATTGCACATAGCAGTTGAAGGTAAAATATCTCAAAACCTTGCAGAAACAGCTCTAGAAGTTGTAGTGAATTCAACATCATATAGAAAAGCAGCAGAGAATTTAAATAGTTCAACGAATGAAACAATTAGTCATGAGGCATTGAGAAATCTAGCAGTATCAATTGGTGGAAAAATTGAAAAAAGAGAAAAAGAAGAAATAAGACAAATGAAAAGAAATCAGCTAATAAAGGGAACAAAGGAAATTCCAGCATTGTTTGAGGAAACAGATGGATTATGGATAAATCTTCAAGGAAAAGACAGAGCACTAGCTTTAGAAAAACAAAGACATGAATGCGAGAAGAAAGGAAAAAGATTTAATCCCCAAGCAAGAATAAAAACCGAATTAAAACTACATGTAATGTATGAAGGTTGGAAAGCAAACGATTCAAGGCATGAAACAGTGAATAAAAAAGCAATGGCTGGAATAATGAAACCAAAAGAAATTAGAGAATTAAGAGATGCGAAAGTTTATCAGCAATATGATGTGGATAAAATTGAATTAAGAGTAACAAATGGAGATGGTGCTAAATGGACAAAAGGAACAACAGCAAAAGGTGGAATATATCAAAAAGACAAATTTCACATATATCAAGAGATAACAAGAAAAGTACCAAAGGAATATAGAAACATAATCGAAGAATTGTTTGCAAAAAAAGAATATGAGAAAATTGGAGAAGCAATAGAAAAGCTAAAATATGAGGTTGATGGAGAAGAACAGGCTATAAAGAAACTAAACGATTTAAAATCGTATTTAAGTAATGATTTAGAAAGATATCAAGACGTGTTAGCAAAACAAGGAAAAGAGCTTCCTAAGGCTCCAGAAGGCATAGAATACAGAGATATGGGAACACAAGAAAGCCAAATATTTAGTTTTTTAAAAGTTAAGTTTTGCAGTGGTAGAAAAAGTTTTTGTGTGCATGGAGCAAATACTTTAGCTAAAGTTTGTGTATCAGTAAAAGAGAAAGAAAAAATATTTGAAGACTTGGAAAAATCAATACCAATAGATACAAGTGTTGAAGATTGGATAAAAGAAATTGAAAGTAAAATAGTAAAAAAATACAGAAATGTTGGAATAAGCAATAATTTTGAAAATTTAAATGAATGTAAAAATGTAAGTTTGCAAGGAGCACCAAAGTTTTTAAAGGAAATATTTAAAGAAATAAGCTTTTTAGATATGCAATGTAGCTTTTAGGCTATGTTTGCGAAGCATACT
>CAZAYL010000090.1:0-1654 GCA_964489405.1 uncultured Lachnospiraceae bacterium
CATCGGTGAACATATTGGTCAGGTTGCTCTCGATCCACCCGATCAGCAGGTCTTTAATAGCCTGTTCGATCTTTTCTAAAATGCTGCCCAATATTTCACCACCTTTCGGTTAAGCTGGGCTTGCCGTGAATTAGCCGAACAAACCGGAGAGCAGGGGGATGAGGGTCGTGCCGATCAGCACCACGCCGCCGCCAGCCATCAACTGCTTGATGCCCTGAGATTTGGCACCGGGGTTGTCATTGCCGTAGCCCTCCATGAGGTTGACAACACCCCACACCGCGAGACCCGCGCCGAGCGCGATAACGAGCGTCTGAAGAACCGTAACTGCCTGAGAAATGAATGCCATATTTGAATTTCCTCCTTAAAATTGTTGTTGAAATGGGAGGGCGAGTGCCGTTTTCAGCACTCGCCCCGATGGTTACTTCCTGTGTGTCTTCCGGATCAACCGAACAGACCGGAGAGCAGAGGGATGAGGGTCGTGCCGATCAGCACCACGCCGCCGCCAGCCATGAGCTGCTTGATGCCCTGAGATTTGGCACCGGGGTTGTCATTGCCGTAGCCCTCCATGAGGTTGACAACACCCCACACCGCGAGACCCGCGCCGAGCGCAATAACGAGCGTCTGAAGAACCGTAACCGCCTGAGAAATGAATGCCATAGATTTTTCCTCCTTGAATTGATAAGAATTGAGTGTGTATTTTTGAAAATGGGCATAAAAAAAGAAGCCCCGTCGCTGTTCTGCTTTGGGATGAGCCATAAGGCTTTACCCACTGCGCAGTGCAGCGACGGGGCTTTAATCCGCTTCGACCACGCCCATATCATAGAGGTCGAATGTGTCATTGGGCTTGACCACCAGCTTGTGCTGCCGGTACTTCTCGATGTCAAAGGCATTCCGCTTATCATAGTCGGAGAGCTGTCGGTATTTGGGATGCTTCGTAATGTCGTATTTGTTACTGAGAAAAGGTCTCACGCCTCGAAGCTGCAAAATACACTTGGCTCCGTCCATGACGGCGATCTCGTCCTGAGACATCAGTTCCTTGCCGGTCTTCTGATAATTCAAGCCGTAGGAGTTGTTGTTGGAACGGGTTTCTGAGGTGTTGTAAAGGTCGATTGTCTCCTTGCCCAGCACCTCGCTGATTTCCTTGAGGGTCGATTTTTCCTTACCGCCGAGGAAAAGGGTGCAGTCGCAGTTGCCTGTGATGGTGTCAGCCGCATCCTTGTAGATGGTCTTGAGCTGAGACTGAGACTGCAAGATGATTGACGCCGAGATTTCCCGGCTTCGGATGGTTGCGATGAGCTTATCAAACTTGGGGATTTGACCGATGTTGGCAAACTCATCGAGCAGACAGCGCACATGAACGGGAAGCCGTCCGTTGTAAACGTCATCTGCCTTGTCGCAGAGAAGGTTGAAGAGCTGGGAATACATGATTGCCACGACGAAATTGAAGGTATCATCGGTATCGGAAATGATGACGAACAGCGCCGTCTTTCGGTCTCCGATGGTGTCCAGCTCCATCTCATCGTAGCTCATCAGCTCCCGCAGCTCTGCGATGTCGAAGGGCGCAAGCCTTGCACCGCAGGAAATCAGGATCGACTTCGCGGTTTTGCCTGTTGCAAGTTGTCAAGGACTTTTTCATCTTTTTCCGAAAAAACTC
>CAZAYL010000091.1:0-1649 GCA_964489405.1 uncultured Lachnospiraceae bacterium
ACAGAACACCGATGCTGACGGCTGTACAACGGTTGAGTGAAGCACCTTTTTGGCGTAGTTGAGCCTCGGGGAGCAATCCTCGGGGCTTTTTTGCATTTTCCTGTTAAGGGAATTTTGCAAATCATCCGCCACTGCCCAAAGGAAAAGCAAAAACCTTCTCCGTGGTATCGCATTCCCACCCCAAAACCCAAAGTCACCATTCCACAAGATTACCAAGCCGAGATCTGTTTCCCGTACGATTGTTCGGCACCACCCTAAATTTCCAAATTGGGTGTTCCATTTAGGAAAATAGGAATATGGGCTACACCCAAAGTTTTTCTCATTGTTTTGTTGTTCTTACTTGGTCGTTAATTTGTACTTGTACAGATATCTATGATTTTCACCAACGCCCCATACTGCATTGTTTTCAACACATATTGACAGGATGTCGTTTGTCAACACATAACGTTTTATAGGTGTACCATTCCAATCATACACCAATATGATATTACCGGAAAATGTAGAACTTCCTTTTTCCAATAGAGATGTGTTAGAGTATAGTAAGTATATATATGATGAATCGTATGACAATGAAAGGAAGCCTGTTGTTTCCTCCTTTTTATGGGCAATAACGGGACCTTTTTCCGGAATAGCAAAAAGAGGAAAATGGTAATTCTTGTGTGTGGTAGGTGTAAGTCGTTGGTTCTCCCCGATAACGTAAAAATCAATTAGCCCCTTATATGCGGCAACAAACTTGTCTCTGTTCGGATGTACTGCTATCAACGTACCTGCAAACAATGCAGCTTTTTGATAAGGAAAGAGAGGTTCTATCTCCCTATTACTCGGATATTCTTCTTCATATGTACTTGTACCGGTTGTCGTGTTGTAAATCAAAAAACGTCCTTTGTCAAACATTCCTGTCCCGATGATTGTAGTGGAGTCTAACACTGCCATAGAATAGAAGCGATTTATTGAATCGTCAAGTTGTATGACTTGTCTATATGTATAATCGCTATCCAGTTCAAGGTCATAAATCTTGCCTTTTACTCTATCTGCAAACAAGAATTTATTTTCATTATTACCGACAGGCAAGTATTGCAATATCTCGTCCGGACCATCTCCCACATAGGCAGTGTTGACCAATTTGCCGTTTCGTTTGCCGACTATCGAAAGACGATTTTCGACCCGAATGTTTGAAAAGACAAAACAAGAATCAAAACTGGCAACAGAAAAAGGCAACAACAACCCCTTCACCTCTAAATCGATGGAATCTTCCGGAACCAGACTTGAACTTATGGGAAAATCCTTGTCAATATATGATTGCCTATCATCTGTGCAATCAACAAAACAACAGCAGAAGATTAGACCATAAAAGTAATAGCATAATTTCATTTGTCCCGTTGTCTTGATATTATAAACAGTTGTTTTTGTTTGTTGTCAAACCGAAATCGGTCTATAAGAAGTCTTTTTTGACCGATTTCGGATAAAACATTAAAAGTATGGTTGTCCTTCCACCTCTTCATATGGAGAAAAATAGATACACCAACAATTCTGACAGACTTGTGCACATGGAACACCTATAATAACTTCTCCATCTGCCAACGCTTCCACATTAGCAAGGGCCAAATCTGATAGTTTTACGTCAGTCTTACCTTGCTGATAGTTCAAAC
>CAZAYL010000092.1:0-1612 GCA_964489405.1 uncultured Lachnospiraceae bacterium
CCGTCAGTTCCGTCTTAAGGTTTCTTCCATTCGGAAGCGGTGTCCCAAGCCTAATGGACTCAAGTACCCCGGCCATTTCCGTGTAAGCGTCTTTGTTGTTTCCGGTTACCGTAAATAATGATTCTTCTCGCATATTTTGTCCTCCTTGCGAAACATGGATTTCTTGGGAGGACAACTTTTGGGCCCCGCTATTTAATATGTTTTTTTTGTAAAACAGCGTGCGAACGATTATTTGTCACAAATAAAAAGCTCTCCTCCCGGCTAAATACCGGGAAAAGAGCTTGAGCAGAGATTCTTTGTTAAGGTTTTGCATAAATAAAAAGAGGCTGTGAACTCAGCCGGATTTCTCCCGGTAAAAGTTCACGCCCCTAGGCTCACCTTTCGGTCTCCACTGTCGTGATGGCAATTATTCAGTTGTAATGCGTCTTTAGATAAAGAACTTGCCGTTAACAGCGTTTTTAACTATATGCTGCTCTTTAAATTCTCTTGGAGTAATTACTCTGGTGCAGGTTTTGCACCTTACCGTAATACCCTTAAGCACGATGTCGTCCATGCATCCGCACGGAATAAAAGACATACGTAATCCTTTTTTGCACTTTTTGCAGTGAAATTCGATTGCTTGCATCGTTTACCCTCCGATAAAGAAATTTTCTTAATCTTGAAAGAGGAAAAGGGAATATTGTCACCTCTGCAAGTATTAACCATAGCCGTTAATCACGCGGCTAATGAAGTGGCGTTTCCGTTAGTACCGATGTCCGTACCACCACTGCACACATCTTAGCTGACCTATGAATTTTCAGAACGTACGTTCTGATTTGATTATATACCGGTCTAATGAGATATGCAATGGTTTTGTCGAACATTTGTACTTTTCTCTTCGCAAGATTGTTTTTGCTAACAAGATGATAAAAAACGTAACTTAGCCTGAACCTCCTATGAGAAATTCAGGCTTAAATTTATGAATCTACCTTCAAATACATCTGCACGCCCCCAAATACGACAGCCTGATTGATACTCTCAACCTCGTTCGGCGTTACATAGACGGTAAAGGAAGTCGCGATTCCTTCAGGCTCCGTCACTATATTTCCGGAACTGTCATAGACTTCGTTTACATAGACATCTTCTGCCATAAGGGTTAGCATCTCGGTTGCCGGATCTAAGGCATAGACATCTACGATATCGCCCTTTCGAAGTGAACCGTTCACACCGCCGTCAAAGGAATCCGTTGCAAAAGACGTCACTTCGTAGCCGTTCTTGTATTTGTCCATGACTGAATCCTTTATAGACAAATCGTCTTCAAATACCATCTGCGCCTTCTTCATGGTGTTTTCAATATAGAAGCCACCGGAAGGCAGGTCACTTAAGGATGAATATGCATTCTCGGGTATGGCGGTTAAATCTACCGACATCTCCGTAAAATATTTGCCGATGTCTCCCTCACTCACATATGTATTTGACGCCACGTCTTTCGTCATAATAACCGCCTTCCCTTTAAGATTTGCTTCGGCCGCCTTGTCTTCCATAGCCACATAAATCAACATACATACAACTCCCGCAAATAACGCCGGAATCAGTAACACCTTAACCGCTGTAGGCACTTTACTTTCCGTTG
>CAZAYL010000093.1:0-1533 GCA_964489405.1 uncultured Lachnospiraceae bacterium
AATGCTGAAAAGAATGCGATTGAAACTCAGTACAATGCATTGAACGTAAATAGCAAACCACATGCGTGGTCATAAAATTTACGCCGCTCATTTGGGCGGCGTTTTTGTCTTATTCAAATTTGTTCACCCTGCAATATTCAGGTAGCTTCTCTGACCAGGGCATCAGATCGTCGATGTAATCCGCAGGATTATCATCAAGATGCACCAGCATGCTTTCGAGAAGATACTTCAAATATTCAAATGGCTTCAGTCCGTTTGCCTTGCTGGTCTCTGCTATGCTGTATAGAATCGCACTTGCTGTTGCTCCTCTTCTTGAGGATATGATGTGCCAGCTATGTTTACCTACGCAGAACTTCTTTATGCTGCGCTCAGCATCATTGTTGTCAAGAGGGATTATTGCGTCCTCAAGGAACCTTCTCAAATATACCTCCTGGTTCAGTGCATAACGGATTGCACCATAAAGCGCACCGCTTTTGTCCATAACGGTGGTGTCCAGCGATTTCAGCCAGCTGAAGAATGAATCTACAAGCGGCTTCACAGACTGCTGCCTGTTATCTAAACGTTCCTTTGACGATTTGCCTTTGCTCATGTTATCCACATGATAAATCGTCGAAATTCTTTTATGCGCCTCAGCGGAGATTGCCCATCTCGGAGTTTCTTTCCCTGCAGCCTTGACCACATCGTCAAATTTCCTCTTGCAGTGTGCCCAGCACCCGGCAACTTTAAGCTCATCAGGCCGCTCATTTGCAAGCTTGTGATATACCTGATAGCCATCCGTGACGAGAATTCCTTTGTAATCCTTCAGGAACTCTCTTGGCATATCGCTGCTCCTGCCATCCTGATATTCATACATAAATATCGGTGGAGAATCATACGCCTGAGATGTGTGATAAACCCACATATATGCCTTGCTGTTTGGGCTCTTGTCGGGCACCACCAGCTTGAAAGGTGTCTCATCGCAATGGATGAGCCTGCTTTCTAAGATTTTCTGATGCATCCTGCGATAGATGATGGAAAGATATCTGTCTGAAATGCTTATCATCCAGTTGGCAAGGGTCTGGCTGGATATATTTATATCGAGCCTGGCAAAATCCTCACTAAGTCTAACGAGCGGAACGGCGCACAGATACTTGCCGCAGAATATTCCTGATGCGAGGCTTGGAGTGAGAATGCTGTTTTTTAAAAGCTTCTCCGGAGCGTCTGCCACGCGGATACCTTCGCCATGCTTGCCGGCATACTTGAATACATGAAGCTCGTGTTGTACGAACTTCGCAGGTATATACTCTACGCTGTAGCTGACATTTGGCGGAAGTATATCATAGCCGCCGGGGAAGTACTCGTTCAGCTTATCATCCGGAATTTTGCATTCATCGATAACCTTATCCAGATACTTCATATCGCTGCTGCGTTTACCTTTACGCTTTGTATGTTTCTTTACAGGTGCGACCGTATCATCTTCGATTACTTCTTCTGCAGTGTCCAATAGCTGCTCTGCTTCGTTTAAACAGAAATCAAATGTGAGCTGAAGCCCAT
>CAZAYL010000094.1:0-1518 GCA_964489405.1 uncultured Lachnospiraceae bacterium
TCTCCCGTATCCGACGTCGATATTGTAGTTACTGGATTTCCCGTGCAGTTTATGTTCGTATACCACCCCACAAACGTCTCTATCCCTGTCCCATTGCTCGTTGGTATTACAAGCGGTGTGACCAACCCCACGACATATTTACTAGGAAAGCCTATTTCATTTATGCCGTTAAATTGCTTCCCACCTTTATTCGAATACTGTATCGTCGCAAACTCAAAACCCTCCGTAGTCGCCTCGTAATAATTGTTCTCCGTACAATCTTTAAGCGTCCCTACGTTAAGCGCACTTGTCTGCCCCCGTGCGATCTTAGATTCTCCACCGCCACCGTCAGCAATCGTCACGTATGCCTGGTTTTCCGTCCCCTCCACAAGTCCCACATTGTAAAAACAAATTCCCCCCGCTCCCACAACGCAATCTTTTGTTCCGGTAACCTTTGCATTAATCGCCGTGTTGCTCACGCTACAATAGTTAATCTTGTAATAATTAAAGGTAGCAATTCCCCCCGCATACGCTCGGTAAATCCCAGTCGTATTCAGAACCGAAGCGTCATTATAACAGTTCTTTATCTCACCATAGTTATAAACGGCCCATCCCCCCACAATAGTCTCCTCACCCGTCGACGTGTTAAACGAACAACCATACAAAGTTCCATTCTCTATCCGTCCATAATTGTACACACAAAATGCGACAAGACTAGACCCACAGTCCGAAATTTTTAAATTAGATAGCTTACCATTCTTAAAATTCAAAACCGAACCTGCCGCGATTTCATAAAACATGCCCGCTCCCTGATAGCCCTCTAATGTCGGACATGAAACAAATGTATCTTCGAAATTTATTTCACTCCCCAAAAAATCCATACTCCCATAAAACGGATGTCCCAACCCGATTTGCCACAATTCCGTGCCTGTGTAACCGAACAAATAACTATTGTTCATGTAATAATAAACATATTTGCCCGTGTCCTCATTTCCCCAATAAGTATCAAAAACAGTTGTATTTCCAGCGTCGCACAAGCTTTTTAAATTCGAATAGCAAATATAATCGAACACGTTAGCCGTGAGTACATAAGGGTCGGCGGATGTTCCAGAACCCGTCGGCGGAGATGGGACATCATCCGCGCTGACAACCCCATCCAGTCTTTCGCTAGATTGCTCCGCCCCATTGCTGTCAAGAAAAACAAACGCGCCACCCGCAACAACAAAAAGCCATAACAAAGTCATTACGGCAACGGCAAAAAATTTATTGTATTTAATTTTTTTATCTAGGCATTTTTCATTCACATTTGTGCTTTTTGCAAGACATATTTTTCTTGAATTAGTCGATTTTGTCGCGCGCGCAATCTTATCTTTTTCAAAATTACTGCCGTCAAAGGGTGCGCTTTGGCTTTTACCACTTTGCGCACAAATTTCGCGCTCGCGATTGTCAACATAATCGCGCTTTCTTAATTCGTCGCGATTTTCGCCATTTTGCAAAAATCTGCAGTTATACTGCATATTTTTGCAGTTATCTTGCTCA
>CAZAYL010000095.1:0-1485 GCA_964489405.1 uncultured Lachnospiraceae bacterium
GAAAGAAGAGTGAATGATTTGAAAAAAAGTAAAAAAATAATTTTAATTACATTAATGATTATAATTGTAATAGCAATTACAGTAGGAATAATAATATATAATATGCAGAAAAAAGATACAATTTCATCAAATACTAGTCCAATACAAAAAGCAGAAATGAACCCAAATAATTACACAATGGTAACAAGTAAAGATGGAATCCAAGTACCAGTACCAAAAGGATATACAGCATCATCAGTAGAAAGTGAATCATATGTAAATGGAATAACAGAAACATTATATTTAACAAAAGATTTAACAGAAACATTTACATCAGAAGGGGAATATCCATGGGCAAAAAATAGTAGTGGGATATGGACAAGTGGAAATTATAATATAGATAGTTCAGTAAGTGAGATGACATCAGAGGAATTTACAATAGGAGAAAATGGAGGGATATTAAAACTAAATTGGACAGCATCTTCACAATTCTATTATGATTATTTATATGGAGAAATAATAAATACAAGTGATAATAGTATAAAAGAAACAACAATAAAATTAAATGGAACGTATTATGGAACATCAGAATCAAGTATAACATATATGGAAACAAAAGTAGAATTAGAAAAAGGAACATATAAGATACAAATAAAATATAACAAAAATGCTTCAACAAATAATGGATTAGATAAAGGATATGTAAAAAAAGTAGAAGTATTTGATAGAAATAATAATGGATCATCAACAACAATGGAAAATCATAAATATGGAGGATTTGTAATATATGAAGGAACAGAAGGAGTAACAGAAGAGAATCAATGGGATATGCAAATATCAAGAAATCAATGGGTATGGATACCAATAGCAAATGTAAGTGATATGTATTGGCAAGATACAAATACCAAGAAACTATATGGGACATATTATAGCTTTAATATTTCATCATATGCAAAAGGATCAAATAGAAAATATGAGCCACAAACTACTAGTTATGATAAACAATCAACATATTTAATCCAATATTTAAATGGAATATCAAGAGAAGAATTCTTAACTGAAATGGAACAAGAATTTAGTAAGATGTTAAAAAGTGTAGCAACATATGGAGGATTTTATGTAGGAAGATATGAAACAGGAGATTTAAGTAAAACAGTGCCAGTAGTAAAAAGAATGAATACAGATATAGGAAGTCAAACATGGTATACAATGTATAAGAAAATCAAAAGAATGTCAGGGCAAAATACAAATGTAACAACAAGTATGATATGGGGAGCACAACATGACCAAGTACTAAAATGGTTAATAGATACTGGAGACAAAACAACACTTGACATAAATAAAGGTTCAGTAGCATGGGGAAATTATCCAGATAATACATTTACATATTATACAAATACATCAAAATCAATAGGAACAAAAAATTTAGGCTCTGGAACAAGAATTCCAAGTGGAGCATATGAAGGAACAAATGCCAATAACATATACGACCTCGCAGGCAATGTC
>CAZAYL010000096.1:0-1452 GCA_964489405.1 uncultured Lachnospiraceae bacterium
ACGCTTCATCAAACCCCACAATGCGGGTTTGATTTTCGCTCTGAATGACCCAGAGTTAGTGCTTGTACTCGCTTTAATAATAAGGAATTATTTTATAATAGTGGTACTAATACTATTTCAACAACACTGAATGACCAAAGAGAGTTCTTGTACTTGCTTTAATAATAAGGAATTATTTGATAGTAGTGGAACTTATACTTGCTTAACAACACTGAATGGCCCTAAGTTAGTACTTATACTTTCTTTAATAATTTTGATAATTTAAAAAAAATCGAAATTTTTTTCCATTTTTTCAAAAATGTGTGATATAATATATATGTAAATTTATAAAAGGAGTATATTATGAGTAATTTTTTTGAAAATTACAAAGATGTTTTGACCAACATTTTTGACACAAAAGACAATGGCTGGGTAATTCGGCGCAACGTTTCCCCATTAAATATTGAAAATTGCAATGGAGAAGCAAGAAAGGATGATGAAACTAACACGTGTGAAATCTGCGTTGCACTAAATGAAACAATCTTTAGAAACACAAACAAGCCAGACTACTATCATCCACACTGCAAATGCAAAGACGAAAAAGTAAATTTGCATGATGTTAAACTTGATTTTCCTATGAAAAAATTAACGCATTATCTGTTTGTTGATGAAAATAAGTCTGCAATGATGAAAAGTATGGGGTTTTATCCACAAAATGCGGAAAAATTATATGAAATAATTAGTGAAAATGTTAAACAACATTTCTTAACAAACAAATATTTCTTAAAAACGTTAGATAACCATGGCCAACGTATATGTGTTTATTATACAATATTAGGGTTGAATGACCATACGGGGCAAATTTTTAATTGTCATTCAGCTTGTGTAGTATGGCCAAATGGGAAATTAAGAATTTCCACACCATTTATTAAAGATTAAAGGAGATAAATATGAAATACTTAGACGATATTGAAATTATTACCGATAAATATGAAAATTTGGGCATCCCTAAAGGAACAAAAGGCGCAATAATTATGCCAGAAATTAGACATAACACTTTTATGTGTGAATTATTTAATGTTTCAAACGACAACGAAACACCATCAATTCGTATTGATGGAATGAAAGTTACAAGAAGCTCAGATTTAACTGACGCCCAAATATTGGAAGACTTGCCACTACACGACCCACATTGGTGGTGCAAGGTCGAAGACGGCTACATTCTCAACCTACTCGGCGAACGCAAAAACAAAATCCCCTACGACTATGATAGTTAATCTTTGCCCCCCCCAAAAAAAGCAATAAAAAAGTACATAGTATTTTAACTGTGTGCCCTAATCAATATAGTGCCACCCAGCCAAATCTGTAGCAGTGCGCTTTCGCACCCGCAGTAGCATAATAAGGATTGATTTTATCGTTGCTGGCGCGTGGCGGGCTTGTGGGCGCGATACCGCACGCGAGGCACGCGGTTCG
>CAZAYL010000097.1:0-1443 GCA_964489405.1 uncultured Lachnospiraceae bacterium
CGTCCCCAGAATACATTGCTGAGACCATCACCGCGGGCGAGGCGCCCGCGTCCCCAGGCTGCGCATCTACAAGACGACCTCTTCCCCTCACACCGAAGCAAAAACGTCAACTTCTAGCTTTCCAAGACCGACTGGCATCGTTGCGGTTCCTTGACCCTGCCTGCGGTAGTGGTAACTTCTTGACAGAGACCTATCTCAGCCTGCGACGGCTCGAAAACCGCTGCCTGCAAGCCTTGCTGCAAGACCAAGCCGTCTTCGACTTCTTCGGTGACCGTGTGAAAGTCAATATCCACCAGTTCTACGGCATCGAGATAAACGACTTCGCTGCTACCGTTGCCAAGACGGCACTATGGATTGCCGAGAGCCAGATGCTGCACGAGACAAGCCGTATCCTCGCACGCGACCTCGACTTCCTACCCCTCAAGTCCTACTCCAATATCGTCGAAGGCAACGCCCTCACTATCGACTGGAACACCGTCTGCCCACCCGAGCAACTGTCCTATATCATCGGCAATCCACCGTTTGTGGGATATGCATTGCAGAGCAAAGAGCAAAAGAATGACCTTATCGCATTAGGAGAAGAATTAGGTAAGAATATAGACTATGTAGCAGGTTGGTACTTCAAAGCCGCTAAAATGATGCAAGAAACGCATATTCAAGCCGCTTTTGTATCAACTAACTCTATCACGCAAGGCGAGCAAGTGGCTGCTATTTGGAAACCTCTCAAAGAGAAATACAATGTGCAGATAAACTTTGCCTACCGCACTTTCCGTTGGGATAGTGAAGCAAGTCTCAAAGCGCATGTACATTGCGTGATTGTTGGCTTCTCGTGTGATAATAACAATCAAAAGAAGTATATCTACGATGGACAGCAAGTTGTTGAGGCACAGAATATCAATGGTTACCTTCTCAATGCACACGACATTTTTATAGAACGGTTAAGTAGCCCTATGTGCAAAGTACCTGAGTTAGTGAGAGGTTGTCAACCTACTGACGATGGTAATCTCATTTTGACAAGAGAAGAGAAAGAAGAATTACTGCGCAAAGAGCCACAAGCAGAACCTCTTATCCGCCCATTTATGATGGGTAAGGACTTTATTGAACGGAGACCTCGCTATTGTCTGTGGTTGGTCAATGCAAATCCTACTTTGTTGCGCCAATGTTCACAAGTAATGCAGCGAATTGCTAATGTGCGAGAGTTTCGACTTAAAAGTACCAAAGCCGCTACTCGACAAAAAGCCGACACGCCAACGCTCTTTGATGAGATAAGAGATTGCAGAAGTGACTATGTTGCTATTCCTGTTGTATCATCTGAAGGGAGAAGGTATATTCCTATAGATTATTTGTCTACTAATATTATTCCAGGAAATAAGTTGTTTACTATGCAGAATGCGACGCTGTATCACTTTGGTATCTTGACATCGAATGTGCACATGGCGTGGA
>CAZAYL010000098.1:0-1433 GCA_964489405.1 uncultured Lachnospiraceae bacterium
TTCAGGTCGGGATCCGTTCCGGATCCGCCCGGAACCGCGGTCCGTTCCGGAAAATGCCGAATCGTAGACAAAGCTTGGACATTGTTTTCGTCGGTTTTTGCCTGTTTTTGTGAATTTTCCGCATTTTTGCCTTGTCTTCACGTTGTCGTCAAAGCGGTTATATATGCTGTAAAACGAAACAGTACACAACAAGAGGAAAGGTACCAGATACCTTACTCACAAGAAACAACCCC
Organism: uncultured Lachnospiraceae bacterium; assembly: GCA_964489405.1. Lineage (GTDB taxonomy): Bacteria > Bacillota > Clostridia > Christensenellales > UBA1242 > CAKVOD01. The sequence continues at coordinate 234 of CAZAYL010000098.1, forward strand.
CCAAGGAGTGAAAGAAAATGACCACACAATACGCAGAGGAGCAGGGCTTCAAGAAGAAGTACCTCGCACCCCTCATCGTCCTCATGCTGTGCGCCGTGTCCCTCACCGGAGCCGCATACGCTTACAGCACATCCGTCACCGGACACGGTACCGTTGACTACGACTGGTATTCGATCGACCTTTACAACGATGACGGAACCGTCCTCAGCAAATCCCTCTCTTCCACCGATGACTTCGACGTGCAGACCAAGAAGACCATCGCACCCAACGGCGAGACCGACGTGAAGTACGACTACTACGCCAGTGTTGAGGGAAAGACCATCACATTCAACACCAATGTCAAGGTCGCTTCCAACAATGATAAGGAAGACTGCCTGATCTATGGATCTGCAGCCTACAACCACAGTACCAGTTCTGCTGCTATGTACGGCACCTGGGCCTCCGGCATCACCTGCAAGGTTTCCGTCAAGGCCACCGATGCGACCGAGTGGACCGAAGTGTCCGACTCCAAGGCCTTCGAGGGAAAGACCGGTGTCACCTACGACGTCAAGATTGAGGTCACTCTTCCTGCGATTGTCGACTACGACCTCGGAACCGCAAACCCCGTCGATGTTGAAAAAATGACGAAGTTCGTCGGAACCGACTGCATCGAGATCACCCTCCTCGCAAAGAACAAGACTGCCTGAAGCGGTCACGGTTCACCGATCAAACTCAAACTCCTCGGACCGAACGGTCCGAGGACAAATCATCTTCCTTATCCCAGATTTTCCGATCTTTTCCCCCGCACATCGGACATCCCGTTCTGCTCCGGATATCTCTCTTATTCCGAACGTGTGCCGTTCCGAAGATCTCTGCCTGCAGGCTTCGGTTGTAACGGTGTCAGTGTGGGGACGTGGATCCCATTTCGTTATACACGGGGCCTGAACGATGGGTCTCTGACAGTATATCGGAGTACTCTGTGGCCGTTCGGACCGCATCAGGCCGGGATTGCATCGGGCCGCGAAGGTCGGATCATCATGGTGGTTCAGGTCGGGATCCGTTCCGGATCCGCCCGGAACCGCGGTCCGTTCCGGAAAATGCCGAATCGTAGACAAAGCTTGGACATTGTTTTCGTCGGTTTTTGCCTGTTTTTGTGAATTTTCCGCATTTTTGCCTTGTCTTCACGTTGTCGTCAAAGCGGTTATATATGCTGTAAAACGA
>CAZAYL010000099.1:0-1410 GCA_964489405.1 uncultured Lachnospiraceae bacterium
GTGCCAAGGCGGCGAAGAACAGTACTGCGATTCTCATAGTTCTCTTCTTATGAAAATCCACACTAATGCAATGAAGAATGCGATGCTGGACAGGAAAAGCATAAGTAGTATTCCTATGAATACGATGTGTATTACCTCCATCATTCCTCGCCTCCTTCCTCTAACCCATAATTATCGCAGCAACTATCCCAGCCGTAAGTGAATATTTTGGTAGCGAGAACTCTGAAAAAGTTCGACATTCCTTCAGTAAAAGGTTCATCGGTTCTCATCAAAACCTTAGCTAAGCGTATCATTTCAGACTGTGCATGATGCATTGCTTTGAGCTTTATTGCGACAAGCCGTTCGTCCGATTCTGTCATTTGAAGATTTTCTTCACACTTGTTATTTTCATCACGGTTGACCTTCGCCATAGCAGATGCTATCTCGTGCATGAACGAATCTAATTCGCTATAGGATATTGGAGTATTATTGCTGACGGTCATGATGTTGAATCCGCCATTATCACTTTTGGCTATAGCAATTTTATTACTTTTCATCATTCCTCACCTCCTTCCTTACAAAGTCCATATTCAGCTTTTACCACAATATCTCCAAGGTCGTAACCGGCAGAGTCTATTGTGTAGCAAATTTTCTCCGACATCAAGTCCTTGATATTCTCGTCATAACATTGCTCTGCGTTTTTCCATGCCTTGAAATCCTTACCCTTCATCGAATGCTCGTATCTGGCCTTCAGTCCTGCAATCCATGCTGCCTTCATTTCCAAGGAAGGGCAGATAACTGCGAATGGCACTTCTCGCCTGTTCAGTTCCTCTCTTACAACCTTATGCGAGGATAGAAACACTGTGTACCCTTGGTTACTCAGATGTTCTGCGATATTCACATACACCCTGTACCAATCTTTATTTCTCTTACCGTCAGCCCAGAAGTTACCACTTTCTAAATCAATCATTGATGTAAGGAAACTACTGATAGTGCTCTTACCTATGCCTTGATAACCTACAATAATCATTCCTCGCCTCCTTCCTTGATGCCAAAAGGAGTGCCATCGGCAAACGTGTAACAAGCTAAAACGCCATTGAATGATTTATACCCTACAGTCTCAATGGTCATATTATCACCCTCTTTATCTGCATCAAACACACACGCTATATGATAATATTTGTTCTCATCCTTTATCCACCCGAAAGACTGGTGTTTCGACATCTCGTTCCAGCATTCCTCTGCATCCTTGAATGGGCGATACTTTGGCTCGGGCTTAATGCGGTAGTAACCAGGCTTGTCATCAACGGTAATGAGGAATAGGTAATCCTCAACTGCTTGCCATTCCCCGGTCTCTGCGTCTTGATATTCCACAACCTTGCCGTCAACATACGCCTGTATGATAGGCAGCATCTTCTTCATTTCTTCTCT
>CAZAYL010000100.1:0-1402 GCA_964489405.1 uncultured Lachnospiraceae bacterium
GGTGTAGATTCATTCGTAAATTCTATGACGCATGAGATACAACATGCCATTCAGCAGATTGAAGGATTCGCGAAGGGGTCAAATGTCAAATATGAAGAGGAACTCCTCCGAAGTGAACTTGGCTTTGACTATAAAGATATATGGGCTATTTTTCAGAAGGCTTACGAGTTGAGGGAAACATTTTCAGCCACCCTTGGCACTATACTTGCACCTTATGCGAATCAGTATGCGCAAGGCGTGTTGGATGAAAGTGGTGACACGGGGAAGGATATTGCACGAGTTGTTCGGTCCACACTTGCAAATAGTGATGAAGTTATTGCCTTTGGTGACAAACATTTGCAAGATGTCGGAGCAACACCTTTCTCAGGAGAAACACTTCGCGGCTTACTCGAAGAGGTCGTCAAAACAAATGATAAATTTGGAAGTGAAGAGTGCGTTAGAAAACTTCTTAAAGGAAATCTCTCCGAATCAACTTGGGAAAAACTTGCGCAAGAAATCAATGAAAAGTGCGGAGAAACTTTTAGTGAGTTGGTCGAAGCGACAAAGAAAGGGAAGAACCTCAATGAGGAGTATTACACTCTCTCAGCGGAACAAGGTCGCGAGAATTATCGTCGTTCTGCAGGCGAGGTGGAGGCGCGGAATGCGGCATCGCGAGAATATGATGCTACAAACAAGCACGACTTGATTGAGGACACGGAAGATGTGCCGCGCTCGGAGCAGATTGTTCGCTTTGACAGCCCAGAGATGGCTTCGTCAACTGAGAAGTTCAATGGTCGTAAGTCTGCTGAACGGCGGAAGGATTTGGTCGCGCTTCACAATGTGAGCAAGGAATCTATCAAGGATATTCTTGCATTGGGTGGCTTTGCGATGCCGTCCATTGCGATTGTGAAGGATTCGCATGGGCATAGTAGTTATGGTGATGTGACGGTTCTTTTTGGGCGTGAGACGATTGACCCGAAGAAGCGGAAGGAGAACAAGATTTATTCGCACGATGCGTGGACACCGACGTTCCCTGAAGTCAGTTTGAAGATTGACATGGACAAGGTTCGGGCGACGAATATGCGCCTTGCGGAGATGGTGCCTGAAGATGTGCGGAAGATTTTCAATTGGCATGAGTGGGACTATGAGCGGTTTGAGGATGATGGCATTACAAGGGCTTTCAATCATCTCAAGGGCGGGAATGATGCGGCGGTTGCGTATGGTGGCGATGAGATTGTCAAGGCGGCGTATCTTATTTCCAAGGGCGAGAAAGTTGAAGTTGTTGATAACAACAGTTATAAAACAGAAGAAGCCCTTCGCGCTCGTGTTGACATCAATGACCCTGCGTATAAGGCGTGGGTGAATGAGCAGTATGGCGATGTTGTGTTGGCGCGTGGCATAAGGAATGAGAAGGATTGGTATA
>CAZAYL010000101.1:0-1360 GCA_964489405.1 uncultured Lachnospiraceae bacterium
ACAGAAGAAGAAATATGAAAGTGATTAGCCTTAATATACGCGTCTGGACTCGCGACACCAAGCGGCAGAGCGAGCATTGGTGGGTGGAGCGTTACAGAGCAATCCACGAGTACATCAAGGAGCAAAACCCTGACGTCATCTGCCTCCAGGAGGTGTGGTGGCCAGCCAAATATGTGCTGCGTCTGGGGAAGCTCGGATACAAAAAGACTGGGTGGGGATTCTCTCACCCTATCTATGTCCGCAGGGGAGCGAAGGTCTCCAAGCGAGCTGTGTCGATTTTCAGCACTATGGCTATTGTGAACGAGGTGCAGTATTTCTCGGTACACGCCCATTGGGAAGAGAAGAAATTCAGCAAGGCTATGGCGTGGATTCGTGAGCATAAATGGAATCGGGAGTTCGTTGCCGCAGGTGACTTTAACAAGAGCGCCACGTCTGTAAGAGACGGCCTCTATCCGTGTCTCGCGGATTCCGTCAGAGTCCTGCTTGGTCTGAAAGCCGAGGATACGTTTGCAAATTACAAGCGACCGACCGAATCTCACGGAGAGATAGACCATTTCTTCTGCTCCTACGGCTCGATGTATTTCAAGCAGATTAAGTCCTACGAGGTCGGGGTAGACAATCTCTCCGACCACCGACCGATTGTATTGACCTTTAATGTGGATTGATATGACATTGAAAGAGATTTATAATAACGCGGAGTCGGATAAAGGTATCGCAGTAACGGCTTTTACGCCCGAAAACCAATGGCAAGTCGATTGGGCATTGGGAGTCCTCGACGAAATGTTTATGGACAGAGCCTCAATCTCCGTTGACGATTGGTTTCGGGACTCACCGAATCTCTTTCAGGGAAGGGAGGAGTTTAAGAAGAAGATGAGCAAATGAGAGCCTTCCTCGACAACACCCTCTCCTTCCTGGAGAGCATCGAGATGAGTCCGCGAGAGGCTCTGTACCTCGTCACGATTATCCAACTCATCCTCAATCTAACCTGCAAGGTAGTCGGTGATAGCAATCTGCCGAAATGGTTTAAGCAGGTGTTCGGTATGCTGACTATACTTGCGATGATTATCAATGTATTAGCAATTATAATTTATACGATATTATGAAAGGATTTATTGAAGTTGCCCCAAAGACGTGGGTGAATCCAGACCAAATAGCGTGGATAGAAGATACTCCCTATCAAGCCATTCTGCACCTATCTGACGGAATGGCGGTTAATACGGGAGGGAAGTCCGTTGCAGAAATAGGAGAAATGATTAAGAGTCTAAATTATGCCATAGGCTGATTCCGATATGCACTCCCGAAAAGAACTCATCAAGGAAATCAAGTCCGTTTACGAAGATTTGAATCTATGCCAGACCGA
>CAZAYL010000102.1:0-1336 GCA_964489405.1 uncultured Lachnospiraceae bacterium
CACCGTCTGTTGTGTCTTGCACGGATAAGACCAATCATATCTGGAAATCTACAACTTCTTATTACTGGCCGAAGGACGGTGGAATGTTGTCATTCTTCTCGTGGTCATTGAACAAGAACAGTCTTGAGTTTGTTTGTGATCCTTCACTTGATCCGACCATAACAAAGGACAAGGGCGTATCACTTGTCGGTTTCTCGTCTTTGAGTAATGATGATTTTATGGTCGCTGAACCCGCATTGGACAAGACTGCGAATGAACAAGTATATCATTCTGTAAGTGGGGTTACTGCAGGTGTTCCTACCTTGTTCAAACACAAAACCGCAAAGGTGTCAATCAAGACAAAGACAAAGGATGACTATACCGGTGATCCGTATAAACACACATTCACCATAACTGAAATCAATTTCGTTGATGTCAAGACAACCGGTGATTTTGTCCAGAGTCTTGGCGGTTGGCAGAACTTGAAGACTTCCGCAACGAGTGGTTCGGCTGTTGATAACTATTTCAAGGGAAGTCAGGTTTCCAAATATAATAACGGTGTCGCACAAGATGTGGTATCAACCGGTTCGACATTGATTCTTCCACAACAACCGACTACAGGTGTTGAGAAATTGCAGATTAAATACACCGTTTCAAGAGAATATGTTGATAATGGTGTAACCAAAACCAAATCTACGGATTATGTTGCCGACATTGACTTGAATGAACTTCTTGGTGGAAGTCAGGTGTCAATGGGAAAGAATTATGTATTCACAATCATATTCAGTCTTAATGAAATCTTCTGGGACCCGGCAGTCGTTGAATGGGATGTGTTGGGCAAAGAATGTGAAATCAACGGATAATTGAAATAGTCAATAATATAGGAAAGATCAGCCAAGAAATTGGTTGGTCTTTTTGTTATATTTAAAAGAAACTGAAATTGTTATGATATTGAAGTTTGATAATTATATAAAGGAAGACAAGGAAATATATAATGATTATATAACGGAGAAATTGTCGGTTTCTTTGGATGTAAGTGACAAGACTGATGATATTGTAAGACACATTAATCAACAGTTGAGAAACAACGGTGTGAAAATAATACAAACCGTTCATTATGATTGTGTTGATGTGGAGAAAATCCAACTTGATAAATGTTTGAATGTATATATTTTTGGGTGTGAATGTATTATGAATGTTGATATTTATAATTTGCATATCAAGGACAAGGGTAATATTCAACCCGTTTTGAACGACATTGGATATGATATGGATATTCAAACTCATACAAAAGATGTTGGCGGATATGCGAATGTGTTTTTCACGATAACTGGAAACTTGATATTGTATGATATGG
>CAZAYL010000103.1:0-1297 GCA_964489405.1 uncultured Lachnospiraceae bacterium
GATGAGAATTATGACTTGTCGCCCAAGAACCCGAACAGGGTGGAGGTAGTGGATGTGCGTACACCAGAGCAGATTGCAGCCGAAATCAAGTCACTCACAGAGGATAGCAACAGACTGTTGGACGAGATATTGAAGATGATATGAGTTCAGTGATAACCAAAAGGTTCGATGAAGTCTTCGACCTGTACTTGGGACGCACCCCGAGTAGGGGCGACAAGGCGTATTGGGGAGGCGATAACACTTGGGTATCTATCGCTGATATGTCTTGTGGCAAGTATATTTCATCATCAAAGGAGAATATTACTGATGAGGCAGTGAAAGAAACTGGAATACCGATTGTCAGGAAAGGCACTGTCATTATGAGTTTCAAACTGTCCATTGGGAAAGTGTGTATAACAGATACGGATTTATATACCAATGAAGCGATAATGGCATTTGTGCCGAAATCAGATTTCAATATCCTCACGGACTATCTGTATTACTACCTAATGGCATATAAGTGGAAATGTAGCAATGAAGTAGTCTTAGGGTTCACGCTCAACAAGAAGACTATATCGGCGAGTATGATAACAATTCCCACCGACATTGCAGAGCAACAGAGGATTGTTGACATATTGGATGAGGCGTTCGAGAAGATAGATGCCTTGAAGGCCAATGCCGAGCAGAATCTCCGAGATGCCAAAGCCCTCTTCCAAGCAGCATTGAGAAAGGAACTCAAACCGAAAGACGGATGGGTTCGTAAGCCTTTTACAGATATTTGCGAGATAACTTCTTCACTCGTTGACCCACGCCTTGATGAATACCGAAGCCTACTCCATATCGGTGGAGCAAACATAGAAAGCGAGACAGGAGTACTGTTTGACCTAAAAACGGCAGAAGAAGAGGGACTAACTTCAGGTAAGTTCACATTTGATTCTTCAATGGTCTTATATAACAAGATTCGTCCTTACTTGAAAAAAGTCGCCCGTCCTAACTTCTCGGGGCTATGCAGTGCAGATATGTACCCACTATCCCCGTTAAAAGGGACTTCAAGAGACTTTCTATACTACTTGTTACTGTCCGATGATTTTACCAAATATGCAGTGGAAGGTTCTCCCCGCACGGGGATGCCTAAGGTTAACAGGGCGTGCCTCTTTGCGTACAAGTGCTATGTCCCTTCAGAGAATGAGCAACGCTCCATTGCATCCCGTCTTGACAACCTCAACAACCGCTGCAAGGCACTTCAGACAAACTACGACAAGGCCCTTACCCTATGCGATGACCTAAAACAGGCACTTCTCAGAAAGGCATTTAACGG
>CAZAYL010000104.1:0-1294 GCA_964489405.1 uncultured Lachnospiraceae bacterium
ATGTGTGTTGATAGTAAGAATAATCTTTGGATTAATATGTCATTTGTGTATAACGAATGTGAAATGGATATTGATAATGTATATGCGATATTGTTTCATGAATTAATACATTTGGTTTTGAATCATTTATTAAGATTTTCTAGAGAGGTTGATACAAAGGGATATTCTAAAGAATTGTTTAAACTTGCCAATAAGAAGGCCAATATTTGTATGGATTATGAAGTTAATGGTTCATTGGTTGCGGATGGGATTATTTCAAAAGATACACTTAAAAAAATGGGGGGATTATATAAAGAGGAATATGTAGGACAACGATGGGAAGATATTTGGCGTGTATTTGGAGAAAATGAATATAAGGAATGGACTGGCACTAATAAAATGTTTGATGACAAAGAACTTAAAATATTGGATGCTGTTGAAGAGGCATCAAAAGTTTTGAATGACAAAGAATCGACAGATGAAGATAAGAGAGATGTGCGAAGGGAACTTAAAAGGAAGATAAAAGAGATTCTTGGTTTAAAGGATAATATTACCGATTCTGTTCAAAAGGAATTGAATGATATGATGAAATCTAGGTTGGGTAATATCGGGGAATTGACTACAGATATGGATAGTGTAATGAAAGATTTAGAGGACGGTATGGATGATATGAACGACAAGGAATTGGCAAAAACCAAATCTGATATAGATAAAATGATGGACGAAATGATTAAAAATGCGGATGAAATCGCAAAAAAATTTGGGAAATCAAGTAAATCTGTAAAGGACGATGTGGAGAAGGCGCGTAAATCATTTAAGGATACTCTTGATAAAATTAATAAAGAAAATCTTTCTGATGAAGACAAGAATAATTTGTTGGAGAGTGTAAAAGAAGACCTTGATGATATAATATCAGATGATATTGAAAAGGAAAGAAAAAAGGAAGAACGTGAAGAAATTGAAAAGAAACTTGAAAAACAAAGGAAGGAGGATGTAAAGAAAAATAATCCATTTAACACTTGGATAAAGGTTATGAAAAATCTTGCAGATTTATATACTATTGGTTTAATTTCCGAAGAAACTAAAGAAAAGATAGAAACATGTATTAATGATTTGACTGTAATGATAGAAAAATCATTAGATACATTTGGGTGGGATGATATTACCGATTTGAATGACCATCTTGATGAATTGCAGAAACTTTTTGTTCCTGATTTGGTTGAATTAATTAACAATAAAACTATTTTGGACAAGACGGAAGATGATATGAAACGACTTGTTGATGGTGTGTTTGAACATCTGTATGATGCATTAG
>CAZAYL010000105.1:0-1288 GCA_964489405.1 uncultured Lachnospiraceae bacterium
ACAGAATTCACACCCTAAATATCCCCCGATGAATCCTGACCCCAAGGCAGCACCGCTAATGATTAAAGCGTGCTTAAGAACATATGAAAAATTATTCTTTCTTTCTTCAAGAAGTTGGCATTCTTCTTTAAGTCTTTTAAATTCATTCAAATTTGTCATTGTTCACACCTCTTAAATTTATTTTTGTTATTTGCTAATAAATTTTATTCCTTATTAGGTTATAAAAATTATTAAATTTTGTAACTTTTTTTTGATTTTTGACAATTTTGTCATCAATCTCACTTCGTTGATATTATTATAACATACATCAAGCGAACTGTCAAGATTCCTTTGAATATTTTTTTAAAAAATTTTAATTTTTTTTGTTTTTTTTACTGATTGAGATTTTTAGAAAAAATTTGATTATTACATCTTTATAATATGTTGCACATAAGCTAAATTTTGTATACATTGCAAAATTTAGCACATAATAATTTGATTTTTTGAATAAAAGAAATTTTGGAGGCAATAATTGAAAAAAGACAAGCAACTTGCAAATAACATAGACATAGATAAATCATTAAACTTATGTTTGCGCGCATATCAACAATTACTAAAACGTAAACAAAATTCCATTTATAAAAGCAAAAATTCTGTCAATCATAATATACAAAGTGACCATTTATTGCATAAAATGGAAATAGAGATGAAGTGTTTAGATTTTTCATTTTTGGAAATTGAAAAAATGAGCGACCAAGTTGAAAATGAAAGTTTGTATTTATATATTAATTTTTTGAAGGGAGAATGATATGACTATCAAAAGAGGTGAGGTTTATTATGCTGATTTGAGCCCAGTTGTTGGCAGTGAACAAGGTGGCGTGCGCCCTGTACTTATACTGCAAAATGACATCGGGAATAAATATGCCCCTACTGTGATTGTTGCATCTATCACAAGTCAAATTAGTAAAGCAAAACTGCCCACTCATATTGAACTCCCATCATCTACATATGGCTTACCAAAAGACTCAATTATCCTTTGCGAGCAATTGCGCACACTTGACAAACGCCGACTAGGACAATTAGTGTGCAGTTTGCCACAAAAATTGATGCTGAAAATTAATCAAGCACTGTCACTCAGCCTTGGTATGGGGGAGTAATAAGATATTCCTTATTATAATGCTGACGCGGGGCGGGCTTGTGGGCGCAATACCGCGCAAAAAGAATTTCTTTTATTATAATGCTGACGCCGTTCAAGCTTGTGGGCGCGATACCGCACGCGGGGCACGCGGTTCGCGAGATTCCTACGCTT
>CAZAYL010000106.1:0-1288 GCA_964489405.1 uncultured Lachnospiraceae bacterium
CCTTAAATATTATTTAATACCAGAAAATGGCATTACGCTTTCTTTTCAAGCTTTTCTTTTCCGCCCATATAAGGTCTCAGTACTTCAGGGATACGCACGGAGCCGTCCGCCTGCAGATTGTTTTCAAGAAAAGCTATCAGCATACGCGGAGGGGCTACAACTGTGTTGTTTAATGTGTGGGCAAGGTATTTTTTACCGTCTTTGCCGTTAATTCTTATGTGGAGTCTGCGTGCCTGCGCGTCACCGAGATTTGAGCAGGAACCTACTTCAAAGTATTTTTTCTGGCGCGGACTCCAGGCCTCTACGTCCACACTTTTGACTTTCAAATCCGCCAGGTCTCCGGAGCAGCATTCCAATGTACGTACGGGTATATCCATACTTCTGAACAGGTCGACTGTATTTTTCCAGAGCTGATCATACCAGTACGGGGAATCCTCCGGTTTACAAACAACAATCATTTCCTGCTTTTCAAACTGGTGTATACGGTATACACCTCTCTCTTCAAGGCCATGTGCACCTTTTTCTTTACGGAAACATGGGCTGTAGCTTGTTAAAGTCTGGGGCAGTTGGTCTTCATCTATGATCTGGTCTATAAATTTACCTATCATACTGTGTTCGCTTGTTCCGATAAGGTACAGATCTTCACCTTCTATTTTGTACATCATCGCATCCATTTCCGCAAAGCTCATTACTCCGTTAACAACGGCCGAACGTATCATGAACGGAGGAATATAGTAGGTGAATCCTCTGTCTATCATGAAGTCTCTTGCGTAACTGAGAACCGCGGAGTGAAGTCTTGCGATGTCTCCTTTAAGGTAATAGAAACCGTTACCGGCTACGCGCCTTGCGGAATCCAGATCAATTCCGTCAAAGCTTTCCATTATATCTGTATGATAAGGCACTTCAAAATCCGGTACTACAGGTTCACCGAAGCGTTCCACTTCTACATTTTTGCTGTCATCCTCACCTATAGGTACACTGGGGTCTATTATCTGAGGAATGACCATCATTATTTTGTTTATTTTTTCGTTCAGTTCTGTTTCCTTTGCCTCAAGTTCGGCCAGCTTGTCCGCGTCCGCCTTTACCTGTGCTTTGGCTGCTTCCGCTTCCTCAAGCTTTGATGGATCTTTTTTCGCCTGACCCATCAGCATTCCGACTTTTTTGGAGAGTGCGTTTCTGCTTGCACGGAGCTCGTTTGCTTCAGTTATTGTTTTTCTGTTTTCCGCATCCAGCTCCAATACTTCATCTACCAGCGGTGATTTGCTATCCTGGAACTTTTTGCGTATAT
>CAZAYL010000107.1:0-1286 GCA_964489405.1 uncultured Lachnospiraceae bacterium
TTAGAATGTATAATATTTTCGTAATTGAAATCATTGTAATTAAGCAAATCTTTATGAAGAATTGCTCCATCACCAACAAAAAACATATCACCATACTTTTTTACAATCTCTAGTGCATTGTTTATATCATCTGCAATATAATCATTCAATAAATTATAGTCTTTATCAAATATTCCGCAATACACTTGGTTATTCCTAGCATCTATTAAAGAGCAAATGTTTCTGCTTTCAGAAACCACATTATATGCTAAAGCTTCTAGAGATGAAACGCCTACAACTGGTATATTCAAAGATTGTGCAATAGCTTTTACTGTTGAAATTCCAATTCTTATTCCAGTAAAAGAACCGAGGACCAACATCGCAAGCAATTAAATTTATATCACAAAGTTTTATATTTGTATCTTTTAATAATTCATCAATCAAAGGAACTAAAGTTTCAGAATGCGTTTTTGGAATATCTATATTTAATTCTTTAATACAATTATCATCTTCAGATATGGCTACAGTAGCAATATTGCTAGAAGTTGATAGACTTAAAATTTTCATAATTCAAGCTCCTTAATTACATTTTGTAATCTTTCTCCATAGGCTTTAAAATTTAAGTACCTAATAGATTCATTTTCATTATCTTTTGAAAAGCTTACCTTAATATAATTTTTAGGTAAAATATCTTCTATTAATTCTCCCCATTCTATAACGCAAATTCCAGTTGTAAAATATTCCATACCACCTATTGCATAAAACTCACCCATATCAGCTAATCTGTATACATCTAGATGATAAATATTGGTGTTGTCTTTAAAATGCTCATTTACTATTGTAAATGTAGGGCTAGAAATTTCATCTTCTAATCCCCAAAAAGAGAGAAAACCCTCAGTAAATTTAGTCTTACCAGAACCTAAATCCCCAGATAAAACAACAATATCGCCTGTTTCGAGTTTACTTGCAAGGGCAGTAGCTATTTTTTTTGTTTCTTCTTCATTGTGTGATATATATTCAAACATAAATTCACCTTTTATATTAATTCTATCCATATTTTATATTAGTTATTTTCATTTGTAAACATTAATTGAAAAAAAGTTGAAGAAATTTTGAAAAAAATTTAAAAATAGTATTGACAAATCTAAATACCTAGTTTATAATCTATAAACGTAGCAGGGAAATGCAGGTGTAGTTCAATGGTAGAACCTCAGCCTTCCAAGCTGATGACGTGGGTTCGATTCCCACTACCTGCTCCATTTGAAATCAACTTACGGACTTAAAAGTTCGTGAGTTTTTATTTTATA
>CAZAYL010000108.1:0-1278 GCA_964489405.1 uncultured Lachnospiraceae bacterium
GCAGGCAGTGTTATGCTATCACTTACATTGTCTATATCTGCTGTAAGCTTCACATAAACTCCTTTTTCCAGCACAGCTTTGAGATTTTCTGCAGTACTTACGCCCGTTACATTCTGAATTGTGTAATCGGAGAAGTGAGTAACAGAGAATGTAATCGTAGTGCTGTTTCCGCTGATAACACTGGAAATAACCGTTCCGTTCTCTCCTGTCTTTCCTTCACCTGCGTTGTACACTATCACAGGGTTGGTAAACTTACCGGGAACCGTCATGGTGATTACGACCGGTTTATCGAAGTATTTGGGCGTTTCAGTTGATTCTGTTCCCAGGTTCAGACTGAGTTCGACTTTACCTCCGTCACCCATGGTACTTGCCGATTCCACGGATTTGACCTGCAGTTCAACCTTCTGATTGGTAATATCGGTTCCTGTCGTAGTGCCTTCGGTTGTACCGTATGACGTAACATTCGAGAAGTCGACAACGACATCTTCGACTTCGACTCCGGATGAAACTTCTATTTTTTCCGCTTTGACAACCTTGTTATCCGGGAGAGAATCGACAGATGCTTTGTTGCCATCGACACTCATCGGAGTATATGGATAATCTCCCTGTATGGCTACGATTGAGAGTTTGATTGTGAGTCCGGATTTTTCTTCGGTTTGGCTCCATGCGGTGTATCCTTCTGTCGCATCATCTACGGAGCCTTCTCCTGTATCGGTCTTGAAGGATTTTATCTCGGCCCCCGGAGCTCCGCCGTAATCATTCGGAGTTGTGATTGTTATCGTCTGTTTTTCAGGATTGACGCCTGCATCTGTTACAGTCCAATCCTTCACAATTAATTCTTCTCCGAGATTGCCGACTTTCAAAGCGACGCCGTCGATATAAACATTGATGAGATCATAATATGTGAAATCCGAATTCGCTTCTATGGTCGGTATTGCCGTGATTTTGTAGACTGTTTTTATAGTCGATTTATTCACAATATCGGCATTTATGCTGACGTATGCGCCAGCCGCGAGCTTATCGATACTGATTATACCGTCCGTCGTTACCGTCGCCGTTGTGCCTATGGATGAATTAGCTTCTGCGGTGTATGTCACCTCATAATCGATCTTCGCCGTACTGACATTTATCTTCGTCTCTTCGGTGTCCGAGAACCATGAGTACGTAATCCCGGATACGGCAGTCAGCGCAAATGCGATGACAACCGCGGACGCGACAATCATTCTTGTCTTTGCTTTCATTGTTATTGCCTCCTCCGGTTTCTACCGGGAATAGTCC
>CAZAYL010000109.1:0-1233 GCA_964489405.1 uncultured Lachnospiraceae bacterium
GGGCTTAGTGATCCGGCGGTAGAGAATGGAATTGCCGTCGCTTATCGGATAAAAGCTACCTCGGGGATAACAGGCTTATCTCTCCCAAGAGTTCACATCGACGGGGAGGTTTGGCACCTCGATGTCGGCTCGTCACATCCTGGGGCTGTAGTAGGTCCCAAGGGTTCGGCTGTTCGCCGATTAAAGTGGCACGCGAGCTGGGTTCAAAACGTCGTGAGACAGTTTGGTTCCTATCCTTCGTGGGCGCAGGATATTTGAGGGGAGTTGCTTCTAGTACGAGAGGACCGAAGTGAACGCACCAATGGTGTACCAGTTGTCACGCCAGTGGCACGGCTGGGTAGCTAAGTGCGGAAGGGATAAATGCTGAAAGCATCTAAGCGTGAAACCCACCCCAAGATAAGATATCCCATAACATAAGTTAGTAAGACCCCTTGTAGACAACAAGGTAGATAGGTCGGAGGTGTAAGTATAGTAATGTATGAAGCTAACCGATACTAATAGGTCGAGGGCTTGATCACAAGAAAATCAAGCGCACATAAGAAAGCAAAAGACTTGACAAAACATTTGGATAAGAGTATAATTTATGCAGTTGCCAATGTGCGACGAGAAGCGGTATTAACTAGAAAGAACTAGATAATATACAATACGCGGTGATATAAGCGAGATGGACCCACCTGTACACATACCGAACACAGAAGTTAAGCATCTCAGCGCCGAAAATACTTGCTTGGAGACGAGCCGGGAAAATAGGTCATTGCCGTGTTTCCAGACTCATACCAATCCCCCCCCGGAGGTATGAGTTAAGCCAAAAAGTACTTGTACTCTTTGGTTTTTTTTTTATTTCTGTGTAATTATCAAAGTAGTTACTAGTACTCACTTTGGGTTATTCAGAGCTGTTAAGCAAGTATGAGTACCACTATAATAAAATAATTCCTTATTATTAAAGTAAGTACAAGTACTTACTCTGGGTCATTCAGAGCGAAAATCAAACCCGCATTGTAGGGTTTGATGAAGCGTAGGAATCTCGCGAACCGCGTGCCCCGCGTGCGGTATCGCGCCCACAAGCCCGCCACGCGCCAGCACGGGGAAACCCCCGTCGCTAAAGGTGGCTACCGCTGTCAAAGTGCACATTCGCCCATAACTAACCGCGACCCCTTCCGGGAGATTGCGACGCTTTGCTCGCAATGACGATGGGCGTGAGTGGCTTACCACAAAAATAAGGATTTTATTTTA
>CAZAYL010000110.1:0-1195 GCA_964489405.1 uncultured Lachnospiraceae bacterium
CATGCGGAAATTTCTGCGGGGGAAATGGTTCGGGCATCACAGCGTTATGCGGGAATCCTTCATCGAACGCGCGGACGGCAGCCGGATGCGCATACTGATTATCTGCCCGAAAGATAAATCGGAATCCGCTCCCGGTCTGCTTTGGATGCACGGCGGAGGATACGGCATCGGTCTGCCGGAGCAGGACTTTGGTTATATGGACAGCTTCGCATCCGTCGGAAAATGCGTGATCGTTTCACCGGATTACCGCCTGTCCTGTGAGGCTCCCTATCCTGCCGCGCTGGAGGACTGTTATCTTGCCCTGAAGTGGATGAAAAAGAATGCCGAAAAACTGGGAATACAGCCGGACAGACTTTTTGTAGGCGGAGAAAGTGCCGGCGGCGGACTTGCCGCGGCTTTGGCAATATACGCGAGAGACAAAAGAGAAGTATCTATCGCATATCAGATGCCGTTCTATCCCATGCTCGACGACCGTATGATAACACCGTCCTCACAGGATAATCGAATGCCCGTGTGGGACAGCGCATCCAATAAACGGGCGTGGGAGGCGTATCTCGGCAGTCTTTACGGCACGGACGGCGTGCCGCCATATGCCGCGCCGTCACGGGAGACGGATTACTACGGTCTTCCGCCGTGCTGCACTTTTGCGGGAACGGCAGAACCGTTTTACGATGAGATTGTCCGCTATGTAAATGACCTGAAAGCCGCCGGTGTTCCCGTGGATTTCAGGGAATTCGATGGGTGCTATCATGCCTTTGACATCATGGCTCCGTTTTCAAAAGAAGCAAAGGCGGCCAGGCGTTTCTATATGAAGAGCTTCTTAAACGCCGTAGAGCATTATCGTGTGGTGCAGCCGTCGGATAAAGAATCAAATGAGGTGTAGACCATGAATCGGCATGCGTGTATTTGCTCTCTGAGGGTGACTGCGCTCCGACCGGAATGAATCGCAAGCAAAGCAGGCAACGCCTCGTAATTGTGCCTTTTGAGCATTAATACCCTTCGTGGCAACGATTAAGCGACGTAATTTCATCATTCACAAAAACAGAGCTATCTGATTTCAAATGAAGCCGGGTAGCTCTTTTCTTTGCCATTACAGGATTTACGTTATTGGATCATTTTGATACTGAATATTCCTATTCAGTCCGCGAACAACGGTGTGGAGAGGTAGCGGTCGCCGGTGTCGGGCAGCAGGGCG
>CAZAYL010000111.1:0-1184 GCA_964489405.1 uncultured Lachnospiraceae bacterium
GTGGGGACAGTTTGATGCAAGCAATATAGCCGAACTTACAAAACAACTTGATTCAACTCGCACGGTAGATCACGCAAGCGGATGGCACGATCAAGGAGGCGGAGATATTTACAGCCTTCATGTTTACTTTAAGCCGGTACATCTAAAGAGAGATAAACACGGAAGATCCGCCTGCCTTACAGAGTTTGGCGGTTACAGCTACAAAATTGTAGAACACAGTTTCAATCCTAAAAAAACTTATTCCTACAAAAAGTTCTCTTCTTCCGAAGACTACAACAACGGTCTTTCGCAATTGTACAGAAGGGATGTCGTAAGACTTATTCCAAAGGGATTATCGGCTTGCATTTACACTCAGCTTTCAGATGTAGAGGATGAGGTAAACGGGCTTATTACATACGATAGAAAGATTGTAAAAGTTGACGAAGATATGATGAAAAATATAAATAAAATTGTGCGCTACACCAGAGATTGGCTATGACAGAACATGAAAAATTTATGAAAGCCGCACTTAGACAAGCGACAATTGCGGCTAATAACGACGAAGTTCCTATAGGAGCAGTGGTGGTAAAAGACGGCAAGATTGTTTCTCGTGCCCATAATACACGCAACAACAGCAAAAACGCAGTTGCCCATGCAGAAACTCTTGCAATACAAAAAGCTTGTCAAAAACTAAACGATTGGCGTTTAACAGGTTGCAGTTTATATGTAACTTTGGAGCCGTGTGTTATGTGTTTGGGTGCTTGCTACAATGCTCGCATTTCTCACGTTTATTTTGGCGCTTATGACGTCAACGGCAAAGGTTGTTTTAGACTTTCCGAAGAGATAGGCAACACTCTCAATCATAATCTAACATTGGAAGGCGGTATCCGCCAAAAAGATTGCTCCGATTTGCTAACCGCCTATTTTCAAAGTAAACGTCAAAAGAAGTAAACGATAAAAAAATTTTTAGAATGTTTTTCGCAAAATAAAGAGTGGATAAAAATTTTATCCACTCTTTTTATTTTTAATAATCAGCCGATAAGTACTTCTTCTTTTTCGGCGGCTTTTTCCTCGTCTTTATTTTCTTCCGCCTCTTCAACTTTTTTGTCAGTTTTTTCTACTATTTCGTTTTCTGCTTCTTTTTTATTTTCTATGATTTCAGCGGCAACAGCCTCTTCTTTTGTCGTTTCTTCGGCAGTTGCTTC
>CAZAYL010000112.1:0-1164 GCA_964489405.1 uncultured Lachnospiraceae bacterium
TTATCTGCCTGCTGGTGGTCTGCGTTTTCCTCTTTCCTCAAATCGCTGTCCGACCAGTCTTTCCAACGCCGGAACTCAGCTGCACAGGCAAAATCATCGCAGGTCAGGCGAATCAAATTACCGGCAGCATCCGTATAGACGATGGCGTTGGGATCCTTCTTATTGAGAGCATAGATGCTCTTTCGATTAAACATATTGGTCCTCCGTTTTTTCGAGATTTGGTGGTGAAGCAAATCTCGAAAACGGAGGGCCACGGCAGCGTGGCAAAAGCGCCCCAAAATGCAAAAAAGCTCCCGGAGCGCAATGGCTCCGGGAGCAGGACGCAATATTAGAATGATAGGCTGTCTGCGGCGCAGGAGGACCGTACAGATCTGTACACAAGGGGCGCAAACCGGCCTTGTGGTGACCAACGGCGTAATATCGTCTCCTGTACAGCAAAAAAATCACCCGCCCGCATCATCTATCGGACGCATCCGATAACCAATGATAACGGGCGGGCAACCTCAGCCGTGACCTGCTGGACAACCTCCTGTATGACTTTTCTATGACCTCAGCTGCAACCTGCTGCGCAGCCTCCTGTACGACCTCCTCCGCAACCTCTGGAGCAACCTACTGCGTAACCTCTGCTATAACCTCAGCTGCAACCTCCGGAACAACCTCAAGTTACTCTCATTTTATGTTCAAATACTTCTTGATGACCTCGGCATGCTCTAACGCCAAATAGGGCTTTGCTGCCGTGTAGTATGTCTGCGCCATAGAGAGATTTCCCTGAAATCCCATGGCGAGAATCGCATACATGTTCAGTTCGCTGTCCTTCGGGTCGAAGCGCAGAGCATCAATGGCCGTCTTTTGTGCCAGAATATAATCCTTGCACTCCATTTTTAGGCGGACATATCCCTTGGTGATCTGCAGGTACAACGACTGGTAGTACATGGACAGCTGCATCAGCCACAGTTCATGTTCGCATCTTGGGAGCAACTGTCCCTTATACATATCGACTGCGCTGTGGTAGAGGGAATGCCGCATATCCGGGTTTTCTTCTGTTTTCAGTTGAATGCAGGCATTCTCAAAGCGGTCAAAATCCGTATGGATATTAAAGTCGGGATTGATCTGGAATGTACCATTCTTTCCGATGACCAGCTTGTCGAGTCCGATGACGGAAAG
>CAZAYL010000113.1:0-1085 GCA_964489405.1 uncultured Lachnospiraceae bacterium
GAAGCGTAGGAATCTCGCGAACCGCGTGCCACGCGTGCGGTATCGCGCCCACAAGTCCGCCTAGCGCCAACATAAAAACGGCGCACAATTGATTGCACGCCGTTGCTAGTTATATTGATTCATTTATGAAATCAGATTCAAAATTTAATATTTTTCATCATCTTTTAGTTCTAAGGAAGCATACTTTTGTTGTCTTCAATTGCGCTACTAGTGTCTCCCCAATGTTCTGCAAATGTGGTGTTTAGTACAAACTCTGCCTTTACGAAATTGTCGCGAGAGCTCGAATCATTAAATATATATGTCCCTTGGGTCAATTTTTCGTTTGTAATTGTAAAAGTGAATATCACTTCTTTTGTCAATTTTGATCCTTTGTCGTATGCATAAATTGTGAATTCGTTGTTTTTAGATGACACATTTACTTCAGCATTAGTAAATTCCCATCTATTATTTATATAACTCTCAACCTGTTCTATAGTTTTGCAATTTAAAAATCCCAAAACGCCAAACTTTGTATCGCCAATATTATATTCCCATTCTTCATCGGTCAATATGTGTTTGTAAAACGTATTGTACCTACTATAATACATTGTTTTTGAAGATATTTCCAATTGGCATTTAGCCATATCGCCATTTTCAATTTGTTCTGTAGTTAAATTAGGAAATTCAGAAAAAAATCTATTAGTTGTGGCTTCGTAACCCCACAACTTACTTAATGTTTTCGCCTGCGTTTCTTCGTCCACATCATACTCTGCTAGTACATAGCCGTCCTTTGTTGCATTTGCAATCACGGTACACAAGGTATCAAGAAGCATTACTTGCGAGTCCCCGCCACCATTAGTGCTTCCACTATCATTGTCCTTGTCCTTGTCATCTCCGCCAAAGATATCACACGCGCTGAACATAACCGCGACAACCAACATCATTGCAATTACTAGTGCGTACTTCATCACTACCAAAATGTTTTGTTTTGTCATAAACCCTTTCTCCTTAATTTTATTATGAATACTTATGCATTCACTTACATTGCCTAAAAATATTGAATAAGTATATATTCCTATTTATTATAGCATATACCCCCCCCCCCC
>CAZAYL010000114.1:0-1085 GCA_964489405.1 uncultured Lachnospiraceae bacterium
TTCATATTTTCAACCTGTAGTTGCAAAAAGACTTTTTCCTGACAATCTTGATGATATTCACAGGTTTGCAGAATGTTTTAACAATCATAAAGCTGAACTGATACAAAAAATGGCTGAAGAAAATACTGAAAAACCAGCTCCATATTTAAATGATATGAGTGAAAGAATTGCCATTATTGTGCTAAACACACTAGAAATTGATGATGGCTGGACACTTTATGCAGATTTTGACCATAACAAATTCTGGCGTGAAGATACATATAATGAAGAATGTGAAGAAGTATCTCAAAGCCATCTTGTTGACATGGCAGATGACATTGTTCATTCATGGAAGCGTGACGAAACGACTGTATATGAAAATAAAATTATTGAAGCCATGGAATCTTTTTATGACCATCAGATTCTTGTTCCGGTTGATATAAAATATAATTTTACTATTCCTAAAGAAATTGTAACAAAGGATTCTGCTCAGGAAAGTCTTAATGTAATTACAAATCTGTTCAATACGGAATCTTCACTTATAGATAGTGATATTAAAGATTCTGATAACGGTTTGGACGTTTCCTTTGAAATTCGCCATAACTTTGTGTGCTCTCCTAATACAAATTATGACAACATTAACTTTGCTGAGATTAACAATAACATGCAATATCTTGCTGGAAAAAGTTTGAATGAGCATTTCGGCGTAGAACAGAAGATTCTTTTTTCTGATTTATCATCTCATATTCCTGAAAAATTCTATGATGAAAGAAATAACCTTATTGCAACTGTGAATAGCGATTCTATAAGTGAGTTTAGTCAGTCTCCCGAAGAATATTCAAGAAGTCTTGATTTAGAAATTTTGCGTGAAGCAGGTTCTTCTGTTTGGAAAGAAACTGAACGCTTTATGCAGAAGAAAAATCAGTTTTTAAGTGTTCTTGAAAAAAATCCGCTCTTAAATTTCTATGTTCAGGATAAGTGGTCAAAAAAGAATATTGAAATTGAACAACAAAAAACAGAAGAAAATCAGAAAACAGCTGTTGAAAACTTTTTTGAAAAGGTAAGTGAATCCTGCAAGGATGATAAATCAATCGGGAATATTCTCT
>CAZAYL010000115.1:0-1037 GCA_964489405.1 uncultured Lachnospiraceae bacterium
TTTTCATAATTCTAGCATTTTTTGGTGTAAATTTTATAATAAAAGCTTTATTGAGTTGCACGAGATTGACGATATATTTTTGTTTTTTTAGTGCACATTTATTTAAAAATGCATTTCCTTTTACATTTTACTAACTATTTATAAAATAAATACAACATTTGTTTTGTAGTGTAATTTAATTATTTTCCGCATTATGCGAGTTCGGTTAAGAATAGTTCTTTGAATGCTTCGTCGTTATTCATTAGGTAGTCGAATGTTCCGCTATTGACGATTACGCCGTTTTGTAGAAAATAGATTTTATCGACGTTTATGATTGTGCTTAAGCGGTGCGCGACGATGACGACGGTTTTGTTTTTGCACTCGTCGATGCTATTTTGTACATATGTTTGCGCCACGTTGTCGAGTGCGCTTGTGCTTTCGTCAAAGACGACAATTTTGCTATCCTTTAGGAATGCGCGCGCGATTGCTAGACGTTGTTTTTGCCCACCTGAGAGTTTGACGCCGTTTTCGCCGACCTTTGTCATTATTCCGTTTGGTTGCTCTGAAATAAAGTCGGTCAAGAACGCTTTGCTTAGCGCGGTGTTGATTTCGTCGTCTGTGGCATCGGGTTTAACTAGCAATAAATTATCTTTTATTGTTCCGCTAAATATATATGTGTTTTGCGACACCATTGCAATATTACTGCGCAAAGTTTGCTCGCTCAATGTGCTAATGTCGTGGTCGTCGATTAGTACTTGCCCATTTGTTGGGTCGATGAGTTTTGTAATAAGATTCAAAATCGTTGTTTTCCCGCTTCCGCTGAAACCGACAAACGCAACTTTGGTATTTGGTTCGATAACAAAATTTATATCTTTTAGTACTTGCTCGCTGATTGCTACTGGGTGCGGTTTCTCACTAGTTTTGGCAATCATTTCTTTTATGCTCATATTTTCAAAATTATCGGAACGTTCAAAATACTTGTATTCATACGTAAAGCCGACATTCTTAAATTCGATTTTCCCTTTAACATTGTCTAGGGTTCTATCTCCATATTTTTC
>CAZAYL010000116.1:0-1036 GCA_964489405.1 uncultured Lachnospiraceae bacterium
CTAAAAAAAGTCTGTTAACCATTGATATTAAATGGCTAGCAGACTTAATTTTATTAAAAATTTGATTTTTTACAAATAATTTATTAAAATATCTTTGGTGATTATACAGATGAAAACAGAAGATATAAAAAATAAATTAAATTGTGAGAATTTTGATATGGAAAAGTTAAGTATAGTAGAGTTAAAAAAGCTAAAAAATCAAGCCAAAAAACTAACAGATAAAAGAATGAAAAGAAAATGCAAATATAAAATATGGGATATAGTAGGTGTAGTGCTACTCGCAGTAATATCTAATTGTAATGAGTGGGAAGAAATAGAAATGTTTGCAATAAAAAATAAAGAATGGTTAAGAAATTTTTTGTTGTTAACAGGAGGTATACCATCAGTACAAACATATGAAAGAGTAATTTCATTATTAGAGCCAAACGAAATTAATAAAATATGTATAGAGTTTTCAAATATATTAACAGAGACGAATAAAAACAAAAGAGAAATATATCATTTTGATGGAAAGATTGAAAGAGGAAGTTCAAGAAAAGATGGAGAAATAAAACCATTAAATGTGTTAAATGTATTTTCAAGTAAGTATGGTATTTGTGTAGAACAAGAAATGATAGAAGAAAAAACAAATGAAATAACAGCTATACCAAAAATAATAGAAAGGCTAAATTTAAAAGGTGTCATATGCACATGGGATGCATTAAATACACAAAAAGAAAATATAAAAGCAGTAATCGAAAATGGAGGAGATTATTGTGTAGAACTAAAAGGGAATCAAGGAAATTTTTATACAGATGTACAAGATTATTTCGATGATGATAAATTATTAGTTATAGAATCAGGATACGAAGGAAGTTATAGTTTAACAAGAGAAAAGAGTCATAATCAAATAATAACATATGAATATTATCAAACAGAAAAAGTTAAATGGTACTTTGAAAAAGAAAAATGGAAAAAGTCACGAAGCATAGGAATGGTAAGAAAAACAATAGAAAAAGCTAACGGAGAGAAAGTAATAGAAAAAAGATATTATATA
>CAZAYL010000117.1:0-1033 GCA_964489405.1 uncultured Lachnospiraceae bacterium
ACATCGTGGCTATTTATTATTGTATAATCATTTGTCGCATTTGTTTTTGTTTCTGTTGTATACCCTTCTGGTATATTCTTTTCTTCTACTGTATATTTTATTTCTGTTCCGTTTTTATATTTTGGTAAATTACTAAATGTATGCTCCCAATTGTTTGTATTATTTAATGCTACCGTTTCCTTCTCTGTTCCATTTTCTTTTAAAACTACGTCAATTGAGTTTGGTCTTATTCCATCTTGGTTGTTGTTGTCTGACCATTCCTTATTTACTTTTATCTCTGTAACTTCTGGTGTATGTGAATTTGTTATCGTATAGTTATTTGTTGAGTTTTCCTTCACTTCTGCCGTGTATCCTTCTGGTGTATTCTTTTCTTCTACTGTGTATTTTACCTCTGTTCCGTTTTTATATTTTGGTAAATTACTAAATGTATGTGACCAATTATTTGCACTATTTAATGTCACTGTTTCCTTTTCTGCTCCATTTTCTTTTAAAACCACATCAATTGAGTTTGGTCTTATTCCATCTTGGTTGTTGTTGTCTGACCATTCTTTGTTTACTTTTATTTCTGTTGTTTCAACATCATGGCTATTTATTATTGTATAATTATTTGTCGCATTTGTTCTTGTTTCTGTTGTATACCCTTCTGGTATGTTCTTTTCTTCTACTGTGTATTTTATCTCTGTTCCATTTTTATATTTTGGTAAATTACTAAATGTATGTTCCCAATTGTTTGTATTATTTAATGTTACTGTTTCCTTCTCTGTTCCATTTTCTTTTAAAACTACGTCAATTGAGTCTGTTCTTAATCCATCTTGGTTATTATTGTCTGACCATTCTTTGTTTACTTTTATCTCCGTAACTTCTGGTGTATGTGAGTTTGTTATTGTATAGTCATTTGTCGCATTTGTTTTTGTTTCTGTTGTATATCCTTCTGGTGTACTTTTCTCTTCTATTGTGTATTTTATCTCTGTTCCATTCTTATATTTTGGTAAATTACTAAATGTATGTGACCAATTATTTGCACTATTTAATG
>CAZAYL010000118.1:0-1022 GCA_964489405.1 uncultured Lachnospiraceae bacterium
TTTTTTTCCCGCCTCTCTTAAAACAATAATGTCAAATGCTTTCACATCTTGTAATAGTATGATTAAATACGACTTTACTGCTTCAACATCAATTCCGACTTTGGCTAATACAAATGGTTTAAAATTGAACTCTTCAACCAAAATAGTAGTACCTGATGATTTATATGATAGTTGGATTGCAGCAACAAATTGGAGTACCTATTCAAGCTATATAGTGAAGGAGAGTGAATACAGTGCTTAAAAAAGAGTTATATGGTTATAATGAAAAATTAAAAGAAAATATGTATAAAATATATTCGGATGAAGAATATTTAATAAAACAACTTGAAACAGGAAATATTTATGAAGAAGCAATAGATTTAGAAAGTCAAAATTATACTTATGAAGAAACACTCAAAAAAATAGAAAAATTCGAAGAATATATTGAAAATTAAGGAATATAATATGTCTATTAAAAAATAAAAAAGGCTTAAAAACGATTTTGAAAGGTCGATTTTTGGCTAAATTTCAACAAAAAAAATAAGTTAAAAAATATAAAGACTTTTCGTTGACAAAATGTAATAAAATGGTATAATATTAACTTGCAAATGGAGATATTTGATATTATGTAAATTTTATGTTATAATATATACAGTATTATTTTCTAATATATGAGAATATTATATATTAGGGAGAGGTGTATATTATGAAATATATATTTAACATAAAGAGGAGAATAATTAAAATGATTGGAATAAGAAGCAAAAAAGAAAAAAGTGTAAATATTATATCTGATATAAATCCTGAATGGGAAGACCTATGTAGCAAGTGTTCATCAATCGCAAAGGCAGTTGGATGGACCAAAAAAGATAGTAGAGAATTATTGAAAAAAGTAAGACATGAGTCAAATTCAATTAGATAACTGCATTGATGTAGTTGTAGACACAAACACTTTAGTAGATGCAATTTTCCATGAAGACACAGAATGTCAAGATTTGTTTCAATATAAACATGATGGTG
The DNA here is from genome assembly GCA_964489405.1 of uncultured Lachnospiraceae bacterium. Taxonomy (GTDB): domain Bacteria; phylum Bacillota; class Clostridia; order Christensenellales; family UBA1242; genus CAKVOD01. The sequence goes on from CAZAYL010000118.1 coordinate 1,000, forward strand.
AAATTCGATTTTGTATAAATGTT
>CAZAYL010000119.1:0-1019 GCA_964489405.1 uncultured Lachnospiraceae bacterium
CCAACCTTTTATTGTGCGAACAGTCGGCCCCTCCATTGTATCAGCAAGCCGTTCCACATCCATGGAAAAACCGGTCGTAAAGGTTTCTGGCAATACGGCAATATCCGTTCTGCCACTCACACGCCGGAGCAATTCTCCATAATAACCAAGATTCTCATCCCTGTCTTCCCACGTTATATGGGCTTGAATCATACTGATACGTAAGTTGTCAGCCATAATAGCAATTTATATTTGTGCAAAATTTTCAGGGTGACAAGCCGTCACCCCTCTATAATATTCACGGATTATTTGAATATCTTTTTCCGCATCGCCTGTCGGATAGAACACCTTTTTGAACCCCGCTTCTTTCTTTGCGTAATCAAAATAGGCAATCATGATAGGCACCTGCGCTTTTTGTGCGATATAATAGAACCCCCGTTTCCATGTATCCGTTCTCTTCCGCGTACCTTCCGGCGTTATGGCAAGTTGAAATCTTTTCCGTTTGTTGAATTCCTCAACCATTTGGTCGGTCACCGAAGTATGTTTATTACGGTCAACCGGCACACCACCCAACCATGAAAAGAATAGATTGAAAGGGAAAAAGAACCACTCCTTTTTAATTAAGAAGCCGGCATTACGACCCAAAGCCGTGTAACACAATTTACCGACAACAAAATCCCAATTACTGGTATGCGGAGCAACACATATCACACACTTAGGCACATCTTCACACACTTGACCTATTTTCCATCCGGCCAAACGAAGAAGCGCCCTACTTATCGCTTTTCTCATTATTTGTTTTCTTTGCTCAACTGCTCTATCTCATCTGCGATAGCATCCACTTCTTTCTGCAAGTCTGCACGCAATTTACGATAGTACTCTTTCACCAACTTTTTGTTGTCTTTGGCATCCGGATTACCTGCCCTGCAAACAAACTCATCTTGCATATCCAATATTCTGGTGAGCAACGCATCGGCTTTACTTCCTTCCACACCGGGCACAAACAACTTGCACACCAATACCTCGGAGAACAACTCACC
>CAZAYL010000120.1:0-1000 GCA_964489405.1 uncultured Lachnospiraceae bacterium
TCGGAGTTAGACGTCTCTAACTGGGCGCTCATATCCCTCAATAATATAAATATACCCTGTCACCGGAGGTGGCAGGAATTATGTATTATGGTTTATGTTTTTTATGTTAAATTTATATATTCTCTTATATATTATATTTATATATTATCGTCCGTAGTGGTCATACTTTTTGGTCGAAAAATCGGGCGCAAAATGTCTGCTGGTCATACATTTTTTGCGTGAAGGATTTCCCGCTGGAGCCGCGCTCACTCCATTATTCTATCTCCTTATTATGCGGCCATTCGCAGAATTGATTGTGTGGGCCCGCAAAGTATCCTTTTTCTTGTAGTTCAAAAAAGCCAGTCATAACATCAAAAGTATATAAGCCCACATGAGTCACAAAAGTACTTACTTTATGATTCGGTTTCTTTACTTCTTGTGGGTGAGTAAAGAGGTAGTACCACATTTGATATGTAGTTGGAGTAAGAATAGATTGCGCATATTCTGAACTAGTCATTATTTATCCTCCCACAAATAATCGTTGGATACATCAATTTGATGGCTAAGTAAATTAAGATAATCAATTGTTTCTTTGTTATATGGAGTTTCTTCTTGTTCTGTAGGCTCTTCAGCACTTATCCGCAGAGCGGATTCTATTGGCTCTATTGGTTCTATTAGTTCTATTGGGGAGCGTGTGTAAAAAACGTCGTTGGACTGTGTAATTTCTGCACAGGTGCGTGTGTAAAAAACGTCGTTGGACTGTGTAATTTCTGTTGCACCGTCCGATTTAAAGTAGTTTGTTCCGCGGACTTTAGTGTTTTTTTGTTCTACTTGACCCGCGATTTTTAAGGCATTTTGGGTCTCAATAAAGTATTGGTCTTTAGTGTTTAGGGCTAGATTATCTAAAACAAATACTTGGCTTTGATGACCATTAGTATAGAACCATTTTTTATGAGCAGAAATCACCCCTTGACTTGCTAGAGCTATAAGACAGGTTTGAATAATAGCGTTGGTTCTAGTA